>DATLUO010000173.1 GCA_035533075.1 Pirellulales bacterium
TGGCTGGGGCAGAGCTTGGCCATGTTGCGGTTGGCAGTGGTTTACGGTGTCGAGGCCAAGCGATGCCCCGGTTGATTCGGCTTCGGTCCACCACCGGGGCGTCGCCTGGCCGCCGGACGGAATGAACTGCTAGCCTGGCACCGGTCAGGCTCTGCCCCAGCCACCCCCGGTCACCATGCCTATTGACGGGCCAGGAGGCCCTTCCTCCCAGAGACCCAACAAATGAAACAAACTCTGCGATGCGGCCTGCTGGTTTGGGCTGCAATGGTTTCCTTTGCCACCGCGGCCGAAAACGATTTTCCGCGGCCTTACGACAGCGAGACCGACTTGTCGGCCGTGCGGCTGGCGCCCGATGCGGCCGCCGCGGCGTTTCGCGTGTCCGATGGATTTCACGTCGGCGTGTTCGCGGCCGAGCCCGATGTCTGTAACCCGATCGCCGTGACCTGGGACACGCGCGGCCGGCTGTGGGTGGCCGAGAATTACACATACTCGGAGCAACCGAAGAAGTTCGATCTGGAACTGCGCGACCGCGTGCTGATCTTCACCGACCGCGACGGCGATGGCCGCTTCGACGAGCGCCGCGTGTTTCTCGACGACGCCCAACGGTTGACCAGCGTCGAAGTCGGCCGGGGCGGCGTGTGGCTGATGTGCCCGCCGCGGTTGCTGTTTGTTCCCAACCGCGACGGCGACGACCGCCCCGACGGACCGGCCGAAACGGTGCTGGAAGGCTTTGATGTGCCACCCGAAAACTATCACAACTTTGCCAACGGCCTGCGTTGGGGACCCGATGGCTGGCTCTATGGCCGTTGCGGGGCTTCGTCGCCGGGAGAGATACGCCGGGCAGACGCTCCCGAAGCCTATCGCGTGCCGCTGCGCGGCGGCGTGTGGCGCTATCATCCGGTGCTCAAGCAGTTCGAGGCGATTTGCCACGGCACAACGAACCCTTGGGGACACGACTGGGACCGTCTCGGCGAAGCGTTCTTCATCAACACCGTCAACGGGCATCTCTGGCATACGATCGCCGGCGCCCACTTAGAGCGGCCGCACACGATCAACGCCAATCCGCTGGTCTACGAGCCGATCGAAATGCACGCCGACCACTGGCACTTCGACACCGGCAAGGGCTGGACCGACTCGCGCAAGGCCAGCGGCGAGCACGACCGGCTCGGCGGCGGCCACGCCCACGTCGGCATGACCATTTACTTGGGCCAACAGTGGCCGGCGGCTTATCAAGGCCGGCTGTTTACGCTCAATCAGCACGGGCGACGGATGAACGTCGAGCGGCTGGAGCGTGAGGGGAGCGGTTACGTCGGAAGGCACGAACCCGACATCTTGCAGTCCGGAGATCCCTGGTTCCGCGGCGTCGAAGTTACCTATGGACCCGATGGCGGCGTGTATCTCGTCGATTGGAGCGACACGGGCGAATGCCATGAAAACACGGGCGTACACCGCAATTCGGGCCGCATTTACAAGGTCACGTATGGCCGGCCCGAAGCGAAGCCGGCCGATGATCTCACGCGCCTGGACATCGCGGAACTGGTCGCGATCGAGAGTGGTGCGAACGAATGGCTGGTGCGTGCCGCACGCCGCGAACTGACCGATCGAGCGGCCCGTGGCGGCGACGTGCAGCCGGCGGTCGAAGCACTTAACCGGCTGGTCGCATCCGACGATGCTGTGGTGCGCCTACGTGCGATCTGGGCGCTTACATCGCTGGCCGCCACGTCTCGCTCGCAACTCATGGCCATGCTTGCCGACCACGACGAGCACGTCCGCACTTGGGGCGTCCGTTTGCTGACGGATCTTTGGCCGCTCGACACGGCCATGGGTACCTCGCGGGCCGAAGCCGTCGTGCCTGATGAAGAGGTGCTCGCCGCACTGGTCGCGCGAGCTCGCGACGACCATTCCGGCCTGGTGCGTCTGGCGTTGGCATCGACGTTGGGACGCTTGCCGATCGCCCTTCGACCGAAGCTGGCCGCGGCACTGCTGGCGCATGACGAGGACGTGGCCGACCATAATCTGCCGGCGCTGATCTGGCAGACGTTGATTCCGCTGGCCGACCGCCAACCGCGGCAGCTCTTACCGTTGGCCGTCGATGCCCGGCTGCCGCAGTTCCGCGTGTGGACCGCGCGACGCCTGGCGGAGCTGGCCGGCAAACAGCCTGAGCTGCTGGCCGAGTTGTTTCGCCGCGTCGTTGACAAGCAGTATGAAGTGCGGCGCGACGTGGTGTTGGGCGCGGTCGTCGGGCTGGCCGGGCAACGCAAGGCGTCCCAGCCCGATCGCTGGCCGGCCCTACTGGCGTCGTTCTCGCCGCCGCCGGCCGAAGTGCAAGACGCCCTGCGGACGTTGGGCGTGGTGTTTGGCGACGGTCGGGCCTTGGATGAGGTCCGGCGACTGGCGCTCGACGACAAAGCCGAGCTCGACCACCGCCGCGCCGCTCTCGAAACGCTGGTCGAAGCCGGTCCGTCGGACTTGCGCCAGGTCTGCGAAAAGCTGCTCAAAGTGCGGTTTTTGAACACCGCGGCCCTGGCGGGGCTGGCGCGCTTCGACGATCCGGCCATCGGCCGCCAGCTTGCCCGAAGCTATCGAAATTTTCATCATTCCGAACGGGCGGCCGTGATCGAAACGCTCGTCTCGCGGCCGAGTTTCGCCGGCGAGCTGCTCGACCAGATGGCCGCCGGTGCAATCGCCCGCGGCGACGTGAGCGCCGTACAGGCCCGGCAGATTCGCAGCTTCGGCGACGCAAAGTTGACCGAGCGACTGGCCGCCGTCTGGGGCGAGCTGCGCGACTCACCACAGGACAAGCAGCAGCTCATCGACACGCTGAAGCAGCAACTCTCGGCGGCGCGGCTCTCGAACGCCGACAAGAGCCGCGGCCGTGCGATTTTCGCCAAGTCGTGCGCCACCTGTCACCGGATGTTCGGCACGGGCGGCGAGATCGGCCCCGATTTGACGGGCGGCAACCGCAAGAACCTCGATTACTTGCTTTCCAACATCGTCGATCCCAGTGCCGCGGTGAGCAAAGACCATCTCATGTCGGTGCTGCTGCTGAGCGACGGCCGCGTGGTGAACGGCATCGTGCTGGCCGAGACCGAGGCGGCCGTGACCGTGCAGACCGCGCAAACTCGCCAGGTTATCTCGCGGATCGAAATCGAGGAGCGGTCACCCTCGAAGTTGTCGTTGATGCCCGATGGCCTGTTGCAACCTTTGCAGCCGCGCGACATCGCCGACCTGTTCGGCTATCTCATGAGCGACACGCAGGTGGAGATGGCGGCGAGCGCGGGAGCGTCGAGCGCTGGTGCCGGGCCATAGTTATCAGTGTTTTGCCGGCGGAAAGGGACCGTGGACCGCGCAAATGAGTTGCTCGGCAAGAAGCTGCCGGTGCTTAAGCGAATCATTTGTTTCCGGCTCGCCGAATGCAAGACTTGGTATCTCGGCATGTCCTGGCGCATCGTCATCTGGTTTAGGCACGATTTCAATGCCTGCGGCGCGCAAGTCGCCCGCGCGCAGTTCCAAGACATAGTAACCGTGCTTGCTCGCCCCCCGGGCCGTTTCGTCCAGTTTCCTGAACTTCGCGCGAAAGACGGAAAGGCCGGTAGTATCATCACGGCGAGGCTGAAATGCTTCCGGCAATACCTCGTCGACGCTCTTCACCCAGCCTGTTGACACCGGGACGCGACGATAAAGGACCTCGTCATCTGCGATCGTTTCGTGCTCGCCGGGCAGAGGCATGTCGCACGCTATCTTCGCTCGCTTGCCAGGTAGGCTCTGTAGACCAGTGCCGAATTCCTAAACCCAACAACTTCCATTTCACCACGACGATTGACGGTCAGTCTATCGACGCACTGGCCTGATTTCCACTCAAAGACGACGCCGCCGATCGCATCTTGGATGACGTGGGTAGGAGCGACGGCGCCGTTTTTGCGCAACTGTCTTGCAAGGTTAGATGCTGACGCGATTGCCTGCCCGCTCGGAAGCATGTAGCCATCCTCGTCAAGGCGCTCCTCGGGGTCGCTATGCTTTGGACCAAGGTCAATTAGCTGGTCCTGCACGTCGTCCCAATCGTGGTCAATCGATGTCAGTGCTGGGGTGGCCAAGCTCTCCGACAGCGCAACGGTCGTCTTGGCCGCATTGATGGCCGGGCTAGACAGGCTAAGAGCCGACTCGATGGTCTTCATTGCGTTCGATTCCAGATCCGTTGGGCGTATTCAGTCGTCAAATCCGCAAATGCCCTCACAATGGTTTCGTGACCCAAATCGAGACCGGCGAGGAGATCTGTGCCGTCGCTGTGCGCAGGTCCGCGCGCAGTCAACACGAGCAAGAGAATCGCTTCTGGACCGTCGTTCTTACGCCAAGCGCTTTTTAGCTGCACGTGCAGCCTGCCACGCTGTGGCACTATCTCATAGTGCCACTCGCCCCCAAAACTCTCGGCTTTGGTCCCTGCCGGGCTTCCTGGAGAAGCAATCAAATGTCGGAACGGGGCCGCCCATTCGTGAGTGTCCTTCCACACAGTGCCCATGGGGAGATGATTCAGGTAGGTCACCTCCCATTGGTTTGGGCGAAGGTCACCAAGCTGGTGTTCCGATAAGAAGTGGCTTAGGCGTGCTGCCGCAGCTTCGAATTCTGGCCTGACGAAATCGTAGCTCGGATATCCGATGCCAGAATCACCAAGCCAATTAAAGGAAAGACGGCCATTCTGAAGCTGGATCATCCGATCGTTGGAGGCATTGCGCGCTTGCATCCGCAGCGCGATTTCCTGTGTCAACTGGAACTGAACGCCCATGTTTTCCCAGGAAACTACCGGCTCAAATCGCTCGAATTGGGCAGGCAACGGGGGAGCGTCAGATGCATTCGCCCACTCCTTGCCGAGATAATGAAGAAAGAGGCCCAGGTGGGTGTTGTTGAATTTAGGGACCGGGTCGAACTGGACGCTCAAAGCAGTTTCGACAACCGGAGGATCCTTGAACTTCGGCAGTCGCTCGACGTCAGCCATGGTCTCAAGGTCGGGTGTGTTCAGAATGCCTTACCTTAATCGCCGCCCCTCGAAAAGGCAATACATTCGCATGGCGGCTTAATCGATTCTAGCATCCGATGGCATCGAAAGGCGACCTGACGTTTTTCCCTGTATCGCCGCGATGAGCCGCCGTAAGAAGGTGCTCCCCTTCCTGATGGGCATTTGGTGGCTGAGCACCACGGGGTTCCAGACTCACTCGCAGCGCAAGCTCGCTTGTCCCACCCTATGCCCGGCTGCTACGATTAACTCGCAGAGGCCGGCACGACGTAGCGGTCGGCCGCCGATTCATCCTGTTTGGTCCGGACCTGAGTCCGGTGTTCGGCTGTTGACGATTTACCAGCGTCTGGCAAAGGGCGTTTCACGGTGGTGGCTGCCGGTCATGTTGATGTGGCTGGGTGTCGCCGCGGGCGTGCGCTATGCCGCGCCACGATGGGATGACGTCACGCGCGACGGCGACCTGGCTTATCTGCCCGACGAAACGGCCAGCGTTCGCGGCGAGAAACTGCTTCACGAAGCGTTTCCCAACCACCGCTCGAGGAGCCAGATGGTGCTGGTCTGCGAGCGGGCCGACGGACCGCTCACTTCCGACGACCGGCGAGCGCTGTTCGACGTCTCGACGCGGTTGGCCGCCGGCGACGACGAGGAGCTGCCGGTAGTCGATGTCTGGTCGCCCTGGACCGAGGTGATCGGCAAAAAGCTCACCAGCCACGACCGGCACGCGGCCTTGATTGTGCTGCTCATTCGCAATGAATTCATGGCGGTCGACAATATCCGCCTGTTGGCGCGGCTGCGGGCGCTGGTCGACGAGGTGCGGCACGCGCCCGATTTTCCGCAGGGGCTGCGGCTGGAGATCTCCGGCTCGGCGGCAATCGGCGGCGACATGAACGACGCCGCTCAGGAGAGCATCAAGAATACCGAAGCGGCCACGATCGCCCTGGTCGTGGTGATTCTGTTGCTGGTCTATCGGGCACCATTTCTGATCGCCATTCCGCTGATCACGATCGGCGTATCGATCGTGGTGTCGCTGGGAGTGGTGGCGGCGTTGACCGAGCACTGCGCGCTGCCTCGATGGCAAGTGGTGGGCGGAAACCCGACGCTTGAGTGGCTCGACTTCAAAGTGTTCAAGACCAGCAAGATTTTTATCGTGGTGATCTTGTTCGGCTCCGGCACCGATTTCTGCCTGTTTCTGATCTCGCGGTTCAAGGAGGAGCTGCAACGCGGGGTCGATCGTGTGCAAGCCGTGACCAACTCGCTGGCCAATGTGGGCGAAGCCCTGGTAGGCAGCGCCATGACCACGATCCTGGGCCTGGGCACGATGCTCTTCGCCGATTTCGGCAAGTACCGCAACAGCGGACCGGCCATCGCCATCTGCCTGGCCGTGACGTTGGTCGCCTGCTTGACGCTGGCCCCCGCCTTGTTGCGGGCCATGAGCCGTTTCGTATTCTGGCCCTTCACGCCGGCCGTCCGTGCGGCTACTGGGCCGAGCGAAACCGAGACCGAGGGCGTGGCGCTGGGCGGTCTGTGGCAAAAGATCAGCCGCGGCATCATCGCCCGGCCGGGGCTGATCCTGACGGTGAGTTGCTTGGCGATGGTGCCCTTGGCCTATCACGGCCTGTCGGTGCCCGTCACCTACGATCTGTTGGAAGAATTGCCGCGCACTTGCACCAGCGTGGTCGGCACGGAGCTGCTCAAACAGCACTTTCCGGCCGGCGACATGGCGCCGATCACGGTCCTGGCCGAGCGGAGCGACGCCGAATTCGACTCGCGCCAAGGGATGAAGCAGATCGCGGGCCTCACCAAGCTGCTCTACGACCTGCGCGGCGTGGAAAGCGTGCGCAGCCTAAGCGAGCCGCTGGGCGACAAGCCGGGAGCGCTGCGCCTGGCGAAGCTGGCGGTGCTCCGCCATCCGCGCACAAAATCGCTCTACCTGGCCCAGTCGGAAAAGCTGGCCGGACAAGTCACGCGTTTCGACGTCATCACGCATTACGACCCGTTTTCGATCGAAGCCGCCGACCTGCTCGACCGCATCGACCGCCGGCTCGACAAGCTGACTCAGGACGAAGCATCGGTCTGGCACGGCACGAATTTCGTCTATGCCGGAACGACCGCCGGCGTGCGCGATCTCAAGGCGGTGACGCTCAGCGATCAGTGGCTCATCGAACGGCTGGTGGTGATCGCCGTGCTGGCGGTGCTGATCGTCATTCTGAGGCGGCCGTTGATCTGTGTCTATTTGATCGTGACGGTGCTCTTCAGCTACCTGGTGACGATCGGGGCCACGGAGTTGGTGTTCTCCAGCATTTCTCAGCCGTATACGGGCCTCGATTGGAAGGTGCCGATCTTCTTGTTCGTGATCCTTACGGCCATCGGCGAAGATTACAATATCTATCTGGTGACGCGGGTGCTGGAAGAACAGCGCCGGCACGGGCTGGTTGAGGGGCTGCGAGTCGCCGTGGTCCGCACCGGCGGCATCATCACGAGTTGCGGCGTGATTATGTCCGGCACGTTCATTTCGATGATGTTCGGCTCGCTGCGGGGCATTTCGGAGCTGGGTTTTGCCCTGAGCCTGGGCGTGCTGCTCGACACGTTGGTGGTGCGGACCGTGCTGGTTCCGGCGTTCCTGGCGCTGGTTTACCGCTGGCGCGAGGCCGTGCCCGAACCGGCCCTCGAACCGCCTCGCGACGGCGAATGGGCCGGCGGGGGATAGCTGCGGACTTACGTCGGCCGTACAATCCAGGCATCGAAAATCCAAAACTCGAACAAGCCCATGCCCACACCACCCCTCGCTGAAACCCTTGCCGGCGTTCCGCTGTTTGCCGGTTTCAACCCGGACGATCTCGACAGCTTGTTGAAGAGCTTCGAAGAAGTCTCGTACCCGGCCGACGGTATCGTGTTTCGCGCCGGCGAGCAGGATCCGGCGCTCTATCTGATCATCAGCGGCGCGGTCGAAATCGTACTCGACGTGCCGGGCGGCCAGGAAGCGGTGATCGCGACGCTTGAACCGAAAAACGTCTTCGGCGAGAGCAGCTTCTTTCATCCCGCCCCGCACAGTGCCACGGCCCGCTGTCCGCGGGCGAGCACGCTCATGCGGCTGTCGCGCCGCGAATACGAGCGCTTGCTCGATGCCGGATCGTTGGCGGCCTTTCGTTTGGCGACGGCGGCGGCGGAGATTCTGGCGGCCCGGCTGCAAGCCACCGACAAATGGACCGCGGATCTGCTGAGCGAAGAAAACCAGCAACTCGCGGCGACCTGGCGCCGGTTTCGAGAGCAGATCGGCGTCTCGTTCGATTTTCCGCATGGGTTCGTGCATCCGTACTAACCATGGAGCCCTCGATGAAAACCAACCCCGTCAAACGCCTGCTGCGCGAAGGGAAGCCGACGTTCGGCACCTGGCTGTCGCTGGGCGACCTGTATGCCACTCGCGTGCTGGCCCGCAGCGGCTTCGACTGGCTGACGCTCGATATGGAGCACTCGCCGATCGACTGGTCGCAGGCGGCCACGGTTTTTGCCGCCATCGCCGACGCCGGCTGCGTGCCGCTGGCCCGCGTGCCCAAGGGGAACCACGACTACATCAAGCGCGTGCTCGACGGCGGCGCCTGGGGCATCGTGGTGCCGATGGTCGACACGGTCGAGCAGGCCCAGATCGCGGTCCGCGCCGCCAAGTATCCGCCGGTCGGCAATCGCAGCCTCGGCGGCGGCATGCACGCCATGAACTTCGACACTTCGTCGGGCGAATACTTCCGCAAAGCCAACGACGAGATCCTGGTGGTGTTGCAGACCGAAAGCCCCACCGGCGTGCGCAACGCCGAAGCGATCTACAGCCTGCCGGGCGTCGATGCCATCTTCGTCGGCCCCGTCGATCTGCGGGCCAACATGCGGTCGGCCGACGGACGCGAGGCCGGCGACGCCGAACTGGAAGAGATGCTGGCCCGTGTGGTGGCGGCTGGCAAAAAGGTCGGCACGCCGACCGGCATGCATACCATGGATCCCAAAGCGGCTCTGGCCCGCGCCGAGCAAGGGATGCAGTTCATCGCCATCGGCAGCGAATTGCGGTTCATGACGCAGCGTGCCCTGGAGGTGATTCGCGCGGTGCGGCCGGAGCTGGGCGACAAAGACCTGGCGCGATATTGAGCGATGGCCGAGTTCGTTACCATTACGAAAGCCGGCTCGATTCCCGAGGGGCAGGGCGCGACGTTCGTGGTCAACGGCCGGCTGGTGGCGGTGTTCTATGAGAAGGGGCAATATCACGCCATCGACGACCTTTGTCCGCACATGGGGGCGTCGCTGGGCGCGGGCGAGGTCTGCGACGGCGTGGTTACTTGCCCGTGGCACGCTTGGCGATTCAGCGTCTGCGACGGCACCTGGCGCGACAACCCGAAGCTCAAGATCGAGCACTTCGAGGTGCGGGTCGTGGGCGACGAGGTGCAAGTCTACGTGCCAGAGAAGAAGGCGGCGGCGGGGTAGGTCTACTTGCCCAATCAGGCCGCTAGTCCTATCTTAGCGCTATGCCCGACGACTTGCCGAAATTGCGTGCCACGCTGGTGGAACTGCGCCGCGAACTTGAAGCGGCGGGCAGCCTCGACGCCGATTCACTGGCTATGATGCGGCAGGTGATGGCCGATCTCGAGCAAGCCATCGCGCGCAGCGAGGAGGCCGGGCGGCCGTTGGATGCCCAATCGGCGCAGCGCGGCTCCGTCGTGCGACGGCTGGGCGACGCCGCCCGCGGCTTCGAATCGACGCACCCCATGCTCTCCGGCGCCATCGGCAGCGTCATCGACGCCCTGGCCCAGATGGGAATCTAGGGATTGTGGATTTTCGATTTTGGATTTTGGATTGCGAGCACACAAACCCGAAGCGCAAGCGAGGCGCACCCGCTCGTCGTCCTCGCTTGCGCTTAGGGTTTGTGTTTAGCCTGCTGGCCAGTGTGGCTGGTGCGCAAGAGGCGCCGCTCGATGGCCGCGAGGGGCGAGAGCTGCTCTTGGATCGCTTCCGCCCGCGGTCGCAATTGAAGGTCGAGCCGCATCCGTTGACGCGGGCCAAATTTCCGGCCGTCGACGTTCACGTACACCCGCGGATTCGCCTGCGGCACTCGCCCGAAGAACTGGACGACTTCGTGCGCCTCATGGACCGTCAGAACATCGCCGTGTGCGTCAGCCTCGACGGCGGCATGGGCGAGGCGTTCGACGAACACTCCAAGTATCTCTGGACCAAGTACCGCCCGCGGTTCGTGATCTTCGCCAACATCGATTGGCAGGGCGACGGCAAGTCCGGCGAGCCGGCCACCTGGGACTGCCAGCGGCCCGACTTCGGAAGGCGGATGGCCAAAGAGCTCGCGCGGCTCAAAGCGGCGGGCATCAGCGGGCTGAAAGTCTTCAAGGATTTTGGCCTCAAGTATCACAACGCCGATGGCTCGCTCATCAAGATCGACGACCCGCGCTGGGATCCGATCTGGCGGGCATGCGGCGAGTTGGGACTGCCGGTGATCATGCACACCGCCGATCCGGGCGCGTTCTTCGAGCCGCTCGACGAGACCAACGAGCGCTGGGAAGAGTTGCACCGCCATCCCGACTGGAGCTTTTTCGGGCCGCAATGGCCGTCGCGTGCGGAGTTGCACGCGGCGCGAAACCGCGTGATTGCCCGGCATCGGCAGACCACGTTTATCGGCGCCCACCTGGCCAACGACGGCGAAGACCTGGCCCAGGCGGGCCGCTGGCTCGACGAGCACCCGAACCTGGTGCTGGAGATCGCCTCGCGGATCAACGAGCTAGGCCGTCAGCCCTACACGGCCCGCGACTTTTTCCTGAAATATGCCGACCGCATTCTCTTCGGCACCGACGGTCCTCGCTCGCCCGACCGGTTGGTGCTTTATTGGCGGTTTCTGGAGACGCGCGACGAATACTTCCCGTATGCCGAGACGCCGTTTCCGCCGCAGGGCTTTTGGCGAATCTACGGCCTGCACTTGCCCGACGACGTGCTGAAGAAGATTTATTCCGAAAACGCCGCACGAATTATTCCCGGCGTAAAGGAGCGGTTGGCGAAGCGAGCCGGGGAATAAACGGCCCGATGAACCCCATTCCGACTCCGAATCGCCTTCGTTCGCTTCAGCAGGTGTGGCGAGCTCGTCGCACGAAGTCGGCCTGGGGCGGAGCAAGCTGTGCGAGCGATGCCTCGTCGATGCGCGTGCCGATATCGAGCCGGGCCGCGCGGGGCTCGCCGGCAACCGTGAACGTCGCACCAAATAACGACGCTCCCCGAAGGTCGGCGCCGTTCAGGTCGGCGGCACTGAAGTCGGCGCCTTCCAGGTCGGCGGCCGCGAACGTCGCGCCGCGCAGCTCTGCGCCGGCAAAATGGGCGTTCGCCAGATTGGCGCCGTCGAAACTGGCCCGTGCCAGCACGCACTCGCGGAAGTCGGCGTTGCGCAACACCGCGCCCCGCGCGTCAAGGCCGGTCAAGTCGTGGCCACGCGCCTGCAGGCTGAGCAGGTTCAGCCCCGCGAAGCTGCGAGCGGCCAGCAGGCGCCGCATCTCGTGCCGGCTGACGTCGGCCGCGATGTAACGCTCTTCTCGCCACGGGTCGGCCACGTTGTGGTAGCCCGCTTCGCCTTCCCAGTAGCCCAAGCGGTCGGCGGCCAGTAGCTCGATCCGCTGGAGCCATTTGAGGCTTTTGTAGAAATAACGGCCCGGAACCACCAGCCGCACCGGCCCGCCATGCTCCACCGGCAAGGGACGGTTTTCGACCTCCAATGCCACGAACGCCCCCAAATCCAGCGCATCGCTCAGCACCAGTGAAGTCGAGTGGCCGCGATCGCTGCGGGCGACAAACGAGACGAAGCGGGCCAGCGAGGTCGGCTCGGCCGCGGCCAGCAGGTCGGCCAGTTCGACGCCGGCAAAATCGACCGCCAGTTTCGACCACCGCGTCACGCAATGAATATCGACCGGCCGCCGATGCCAGCGCAGCCGCCGCAACGCCGCAAGGTCGTAAACGCGGGGCGTGGCGACGCAGCCGCTGACGGTGACGGTCCAGTCGCCGTCGTGCTGCGCGGGACTACGCTCGCCCACCAGAGGCCATTTGCCGGGCGCGGCGAGTTGTTGACCGGGAGGTAGCGGAGGAGCGTCGGGCATGGGCGGTGGTTTGAAGTTGCCTCCATTCTAGCGACGGTTACGATAAACACTTATGCCAACGATTCAATTCGGCTGTCCTCGATGTCACTCGACGGTACAGGCCGACAGCGCGCAGGTAGGCAGGGCGGTCAGTTGTCCGACGTGCGGCAGCTCGGTGTTCGTCGCCCCGCCACCACCACCTGTGGCTGGCGCTCCGCCCCCTTTGCCGAATAAGGCCCCGCCCGTCGCCGGTGGACCGCCGCCCATCGCCGGTTTTCCACCGCGACCGGGCACGCCGCCGGTTCCGTCGGGGCCGCCGCCGATCGGAGGCGGCGCGGGAGCCGTTTCTTCGGTCCCACCGCCCAGGCCGGGCATGCCGCCGCCGATGGTCCGCTTCCCGCCGCCGCCGGCCGCGGCCCCAGTTGCCAGCGCACCGGCCACGGCTGTGCCGGCCATGGGGCTGGGACGCCCGGACGGTCCGCCTGCGCCGGCACCGATCGCGGCGCCATTCAGGCCCAGCGCCGTGCCCGTTTCAGCGCCAGGACAAGCGCAATCGTTGCCGCGAGAGCGCGATCGCAACATCGAACGGTTGACGATGGAAGAAAAGGAGCAGCGGCGTCTGCGCCGCAACATCATCACCGCTACTGTGGGCGTGGTGTTGTTGCTGATGTTGACGTTGATTCTGATGAAGATCGCGGGGTAGGGATGAGAGATGAGGGACGAGAGATCAGGGACAGGGATGGCCCTCGTCTATCCCTCATCCCTCATCCCTGTCGCAATGCCGTAAAGCTCTTCGGCGTCGAGCAACTGGTCGTTCGTTTCGAACAGACGCTGAATCGCCCGCTTGTGAATCTTCATTTTGAGGCCGCCCACTCCGACCGCTCCGTAGCAGATCACTCGCTCGCGTTCGACGCCGCGGTCCGTGACTTCCACGCCGCCCAACCCGGCGGGCGGCACCGCGTTGAGATCGATCGCCACCTTCAAGCTGCCCGCCCTGTGCCGTGCCTCGCTCGACGCCAACTCCACACCGGCCGCGCCCGTCGCAATCACCAGCGAGGCGTCTGTCAGAGCCGTGATCGTTTCTTCCTCAGAACTGGCCCGTGCGGGGACGATCTTCGCCGCCGGATACCGTGCGGCAACGGCGTCGCAAACGGCCTGAGCCCGTTCGAGGCGACGCGAAACGACGCGCACGGCCGCGCCTTCCAGGGCCAACAGGCGCACGGCGCGTTGGCCCACCGGTCCCGTGGCGGCCAGCACGACCGCGGTGGCGCCGCAAAGCGTGAGGTGCTTGCCCGCCGCCGCCACCGCCGCCGCGGCGGTGGTGTTGGCGCCCGAGGGATCGAGCATCACCGAGACCTTCATCGGTCCGAAAAAGGCGCGGCGAACTTCGGCCAACACCGCTTCGGCGGCGGCGACATTCGAGCCCCCGATAAAAATCGCCGTGTGGTGCAAGTCGCCCGGTCCGCGGGTGAAGATGGCCCCGTGGACGCGGTCGCGCACGTTCTCGGAGGTAATGGCATGCTGGCGCAGCAGGTGATCGGCGCCGGCGTCGATCGCCACCACGCTGTCAAACACGCTCGGCTGCTCGTCGGTGTCGAGCTGCAACAGGATCTTCGGCTTGCTCATCGCAATCCGACGCTAGAACCCGCGGAACGGATGCTTGGCGCTGTCCTTGCCGGCGATCATTTCTTCGACGCTCGGCTTGCTCTTCATCGCGTTGGCGATCGCCATTTTCGTCGCTTCATAGTTGTAGTCGTGGATTTTCTTGTCGTCCTCGGCTGCCGGGTGGATGAACACTCCGCAGACGATCACCAAATCTTCCGCCTGGTCTTTGCGAATGACGCCGGCGGCCACCGAATCGGCCACCGCCTTGGCCACTCCCGACTGGGCCGGGCCGAACATCTGCACGGCCTGCTTCATGCCCTTGATCGTCACCTTGGTGATGAGCACCGTCGCCGGCTTGACCGCCAAGTTGGGGGTTAACACCGCCAGCAGGTTCGAGTGGCCTTCGCTCTGCCGCGCCAGCGCATTGGCAAAGGCGTTGCCGACAGGCCCGTCTTTGCTGCCGATCAACAGGTCGATATGAGCAATTTCGTTGCCGTCGCCCGCCAGAGCCTCACCGATAAACATCGACATCGCCGGATCTCCTTAGTTGCTTGTAAGTGGACCATCGCCGCGCTCGCGATGGATGGCAAGGGGCAACAATAACAAACGCACGGCCAAATGCAATGACCCCGCGGGAAAGCGGGTGCCTCGCCACACCTTCCCCGCCGCCACCCCCTTGCAACCTACCGCCGGGCTGCTACATTAGTCCGCTTCGGCGGAAAACTCCGCTCCCACGGAAAAGGCTTCACAGTCTTCCCACCTTGCCGTCGCTCGCGGCGGCTCATGGATGGCTCGGCCCGGCATCTTCGCCGGGCGGCACTGAGCCTACACACTAGGCACGAAAGTCCTGCTGCGCACTCGTTTTACGTTCGGACGACGGTGTCCGGCCACGCGCAGGACTGCACGAATCGGAACGGCGAACGTTCCACACACCAAGGAGGAGAGCAACGATGCTGTTTGAGTCGCTACTTTTAGTTGCCGCGATCGGCTTTTGTGACGGGCCGCAGGCGGACGTATCGGAGGCACCGAAGGCGGAGACGGCGAAGCCCGTTGAGGCCGTGCCCCTTTTCCCGGCGGAAAATGAAATCGTCCAATGGACGAACGCTCAGCGAAAGCGGCACGGCCTGCCGCCGCTGGTGGTCGATGCGTCGCTGGAGAAGACCGCCCGGAACCACACCTTTTGGATGGCCTCTGTGCAAAGCTTGCAGCACGCGCAGGGAGCGTGGGCCGAAAACATTGCTCAGGGGCAGATTTCTGCCCAGCATGCGGTAAGCTCTTGGATGAACTCGTCGGGTCACCGGGCGAACATTTTGAACCGCCGGCACCGCCGCATCGGCGTGGCCGGCTTTGTGGGCCGCAACGGCCAGGTCTACTGGTGCCAGCAGTTTAAGGAGTAACGGCGGCAAGTGGGTACACCGCTCCTGATCGTGGGGGCGAGCGTGCGGGCCGCCGCCCAGTCGGCGGTCCGGCTGGGGCTGGTGCCCGTCTGCGGCGACCTTTTTGGCGACGCCGACCTGCCCGACGTCAGCGTCGGGCAGGTCGCGCGGTCGTTTCCCCGCGACCTGGTCCGTATCGCGGATCAGGCGCCGGCCGGTCCCTGGATGTACACAGGTGGTCTGGAAAACCATCCGCGCGTCGTCGCCAGAATCTCGCGGCGGCGCGAGCTGCTGGGCAATTCGCCGGCCAACCTGCGCAAGCTACGCGATCCGTTCACGTTGGGCCGCGTGCTCGATGACGCCGGTTTCCTTTTTCCTGAATGTCGCGATTCGAGCGACGGGCTGCCGCGCGACGGCCGTTGGTTGCGAAAGCACCGGCGGTCGAGCGGAGGTCTGCGCGTCGAGCGATGGTCGGGCGAGCGCGGGTCGTCCGAGGCACGCGGCTCCTATTATCAGCGCTACCTCGACGGCCTGCCGCTGGGGGCGGCGTATATAGCCGCGGCCGGGCGATCGCGCCTTCTCGGCGTCAGCGAGCAGGTCGTGGCCGGCACTCCGCAAGCGCCGTTTCGCTATGGCGGGTCGATTGCGCCCATCAAGCTGCCGCCACAGCAGCACGAATATCTGTCGGCACTCGGCGAGGTGCTGGCTCGTCAATTCGACTTGCGGGGTCTGTTCGGCGTCGATCTGATTGCGGCGGCCGACTGTCTTTGGGCCATCGAAGTCAACCCGCGCTACACCGCTTCGGTCGAACTGTTCGAGCGAGCATATTCGTTCAATGCCATTGAACTGCACCTCGCCGCGTGCCGCGATGGTCGGCTGCCGGATCTACAGACGAAGCCGCACGCGCGATGTTACGGCAAGTCGATTCTCTACGCCGACCGTCCGCAACGTGTGACGAATACACTCACATCCGCACTGTGTGGCCTCAACGCATCGGGCATGTGGCCGACAGTGGCCGACATTCCGCGTGCCGGGACGGAGATCACGACGGGTCAACCGGTGGTCACCGTGTTTGCCGAAGCCGCGGACCGGTCGACGTTGGGAGTCGCGCTACACCGCAGGATGGAGGACGTTCGATTCCTACTCGGCGCGTGAGGGTTCGGCATCAGGTTTCAGACGCCTGGCGCCTGATGCCCGACGCCTCAATTCGCGGGCGTGTTTTGTTCGTTTCCGGGCGGCTTGGCGCGCAACGCCAGGTGCGGTTGCGGCCGCGGATGGGGTGCGTCGAAAAGACGCCGCAAGATCAGCCGGCCGACGAGGCGCGGTCGGGCATGGCTCGTACGCATGGTCATGTTGGCACCTTTGCTCTCTGTCTCTCCCTCGCTCCCTCTCCCTTTCTTCCCTCGCCGACCGTCGGCCTCGCACGCCGCCGCCCTCAGGACTGTGGCGGCGGCCGCGCGAGTGCCAAACGCAGGACGACGACCGACCGCTTACAGGGCCGGTTGCACGGTCGTCATCGGACCGGGCAATCCGCTCTCCATGCTCGGAGCGCCCATGCACGGATCGGTATAGGTGCTCGCGGCAGGATAAGCCTCCGTGGCCGGATAGCCGGTCGCGCCAGTCGCGCACGGATTGCACTGCGCGCCGCGATTGAACCAGCGCCAGCAGCCGGCGGTGCTCGCCGTCAGCAGCGCCAAGGCCGTCAAAATCAAGAGCCTCTTCATGGCTTGTCTTCCCTTTCAGAAAAATCGGAACTGCCGGGCGAGGCTGTGGGGTCAAGCAACTCTACAACACGCCGCACGATGTGCAAACGCAACGCACGGATTTTTTTCACCGAGCGTTGCCGTTTGCCATCACGCCCCGGTTTTAGCGGGTACATTTCAATAGCCCGGCGGTTCTCCGGCCGGGCGGCAACCGACGAAGGCATGAATTGGCAACTTCGATGCGGCAGCGTTTCGCTTTGATCCTGATGCTCCAGTTCGCGGCCTGGGCGGTGCTTGGCGGCCGCGCCGCCGCCGTCGAGCGCGCGGCCGACCCACGGAGCGCGGAGACGCCTTCGCAACAAGGCTCTCTAGGGAACGCCCTCCGTGGCGTTCCGCCCTCTGTAGGGAACGCCCTCCGTGGCGTTCCGCGGCCAACCGAGGGATTTTCCCTTGTTTTGCCCCGGAACGCCACGGAGGGCGTTCCCTACACAGCCAGCGACGTTACTCGCGCGGATAGTTATCCGCAGACCGCCGCACCAATGGTCCCCAGCCAGCTCTGGCTGGTCAGCACCCGTTCGTTGCCCCACGGGCCGCCCGGCTCCTCGCGCCGCGCGGTGCCTGAGGTCAGCCGATATGAGCAAGACGTCTGGCAGCCGTCGTCGCTCGACGATCTCATGGCCGCGCGCGATCCGCGGCTGACCACCGTCGTGCTGGTCCACGGCAACGACACCGACGACGACCAGGCGCGCAGCAAAGGACTGGGGGTGTATCCCTCGCTGGTCGAACGGGCCGACCAACCCTTTCGCTTGATCATCTGGTCGTGGCCGGCCGATTACGTCCGCGGCAGTATGCGGCAGGACGTTCGCGTCAAAGCCGAACGGGCCGATTTCGATGCCTTTTATCTGGCGCAGTTCATCGACGAGCTCAACGGCAGCGACCCGGTCAGCCTCGTGGGCTATAGCCTGGGGGCGCGCGTGACTACCGGCGCCTTGCACCTGCTGGGCGGCGGCCCGTTGGCGGGAAGAAGCATGGCTGCCGAGCGCCGCGCGGGTCGGCCTCCCCTCCGCGCGGTGTTGATGGCCGCCGCCGTCGACGAAGACTGGCTGTTGCCCGGTCGCCGGCAGGGCCACGCCCTGGACGTCGTCGAGCGCATGGTGTTGCTGGTCAACCCGCGAGACCGCGTGTTGCGCTGGTATCGCTTCCTTTCTCCCGGCCGCGGGGCCGCCGCGCTCGGCTCGCGGGGATTTACGTCGTTGGCCACGTTGGGCGCGCTGCGTCAAAAAATCGAGCAGATCAACGTCAATCCGATGATCGGCGGCCAGCACGGCTGGGCAAGCTATGCCAGCTCGCCGGAGATTCTGGAACAACTGAAACGCGAGGTGATGATCGGCACCGTGCGGCGGAAGGAGCTGTTGGGCGGGCAGGTGGAAAGCCGGCGGTAGGGAAATCGCGAACGGCACAATGCCTGACGCGATCAAAGAAAACCAATCGTCTCGCTCCTACAATCCAGGACTGACCACCGCGGTGATCATGTTTCTACCCGCTGGGGCCTTTGCCATTCTTGAACTGTAAGTGACCGGCGAGGTTGGCTGGCGTTACCACGTGCTCGGACTACTGACGGCGATTGCGGGCCATGTGGCAATTGTCGGCTACTGTTTGCGCCGTACCAACCCGATGCGCCAGCCAGGAACGTGAAAAAGAGGGCAATACTTCGCTTGCGATTCGCGCATAGGGAAATCGGAACGGATTCAGCGAAGCTTTACGGCCCGCGAGACGTGAATCCCCGAGACCCGCGCTCCCTTCCGCGTTTCCCGTTTACCGTCTACCATTGAGTCATGGGAGTCGCTCAAGTCGTCATCGTCGGCCGCCCGAATGTGGGCAAATCGAGCCTGTTCAACTGGATCATCAACCGGCGCGTCGCCATTGTCGACGACCAGGCGGGCGTGACACGCGATCGTTTGACCCAACTGATGTGCGTCGGCGATCGCTACTTCGAGCTGGTCGATACCGGCGGCATCGGCATCGAAGATGTCGACAACCTGACCAGCCACATCGAAGAGCAGATCGAAACGGCGATTGAGTCGGCCAATATCATCCTGTTTGTGGTCGATACGCGCGACGGCCTGGTGCCGCTCGACGAGGACGTCGCCAAGCGGCTCCGCTACACCAAGGTGCCGGTGATCTGCGTGGCCAACAAGACCGACGCGGAACCGCTCGACGCCCAGGCCAATGAGTTCTATCGGCTGGGCCGGGGCAAGCTGGTCCGCGTCAGCACCCAGCAAAACCGCGGCAAGCAGGAGCTGCTCGATGAAATCTTCGAGCGTTTGCCCGACGAGACGGCCGAGGGACCGCCCCCGGAACCGATGATGAAAGTGGCCATCGTCGGCCGCCGCAACACGGGCAAGAGCACGTTCGTGAACACGCTGGCCCAGGCCGAGCGGATGATCGTCAGCGAGGTGCCGGGCACCACGCGCGACAGCGTCGACGTGCGGTTCGAGCTCGACGGCAAGGCGTTCATGGCCATCGACACGCCGGGCCTGCGCCGCCGCAAGAGCATCTCGACCGACATCGACTTTTACAGCACGCACCGGGCCGAGCGGAGCATTCGCCGGGCCGACGTGGTGTTGCTGTTCCTCGACGCCACCGAGCGAATCAGCAAGGTCGACAAGCAGCTTTGCGGCTACATCGCCGAACAATACAAACCGTGCATCTTCGTAGTCAACAAGTGGGACATGATGGCGGCCAGCCTGCCGACGGAAAAATGGGTCCACTACCTCCGCGACACCTTTCGCACCATGCGCTACGCGCCGATCGCTTTTGTCACCGGCAAGACCGGCAAGAACGTCAAGGCGTTGTTGAATCACGGCCAGATGCTGTTCAAGCAGGCCCGCACGCGGGTGAGCACCTCCGACCTGAACCGCCTGCTGAAAGCGGCGATCGAGAACAATCCGCCGCCCTTGTATCGCAACCGCCAGCCCAAGATCTATTATACCACGCAGGTGGGCGAGGAACCGCCCACGGTAGTGCTGTTTTGCAATCAGCCGCAAGCCATCAGCGAGAACTACCGCCGTTACCTGCTGGGCGTTTTCCGCGACAATCTGCCGTATGCCGAGGTGCCGATCAAGCTCTATTTGCGGAAGCGCGAGAGCGCCGAGCCAGCGGAGGCTGTGGAAGGAGAGAGGCAGCCGGCGGCAAAATAGGTCGGTGGCTGGGGCAGAAGCTGGCCGGGGTGCGGTCGTGCAATCCGTAAGACGCCGTCGGCCAGCGATGCCCCGGTGGTGCTGCTACCGGGGCATCGCTTGGCCGCAGGGCTTGTTGGCAAATCCAGCCCCACCCGGCCAAGCTCTGCCCCAGCCACCACCAATCCAGAATCCAAAATCCAAAATGATCGTCGGCGTTCCCAAAGAGATCAAACGCGATGAATACCGCGTCGCCATTCTGCCGGTCGGCGTCGAAGAGCTGACGCGGGCCGGGCACACCGTGCTGGTGCAATCCGGGGCGGGACTCGGTTCGGGGATTCCGGACGAGCGCTACGCCGAGCAGGGTGCCAGGCTCGTCGATCGGGCGGACGAGATCTTCGCTCAGGCCGAGTTGATCATGAAGGTCAAGGAGCCGTTGCCGGCCGAATGGCCCCTGCTGCGTAGAGGGCAGACCGTGTTCACCTATTTCCATTTTGCCGCCGACCGCGAGCTGACCGAGGCGGTGCTGGCATCGGGAGCGACGGCCGTGGCTTATGAAACGCTGCGCGACGATCGGGGCCGGCTGCCGCTGTTGACGCCGATGAGCGAGGTCGCCGGTCGCATGAGCATTCAAGAGGGGGCAAAGTATCTGGAGCGGCCGCAAATGGGGCGCGGCATTCTGTTGGGCGGCGTGCCCGGCGTGGCGCCGGCCCACATTACGGTTCTGGGTGGCGGCGTGGTGGGGGCCAACGCGGCCAAAGTGGCGGCCGGATTCGGGGCCAGCGTGGGCCTGCTCGACATCAACATGGACCGGCTGCGGTATCTCGACGACGTCATGCCGCCCAACGTCGATTGCCTGTTCAGCGACCGGCACACGATCCGCGAGCAGCTCAAGCGGGCCGACCTGGTGATCGGCGCCGTGCTGATTCCCGGCGCCAAAGCGCCCCGCCTGATCGACTACGACGACCTGAAACTGATGCAGCCGGGCAGCGTGATCATCGACGTGGCGATCGACCAGGGCGGTTGCGTGGCCACCAGCCGGCCGACGACGCACAGCGAGCCGACGTTCATCGTCGAGCAGGTGCTGCATTATTGCGTCACCAACATGCCCGGCGCCGTTGGCCGCACGAGCACCTACGCCTTGTGCAATGTGACCTTGCCGTGGGCCATGCAGATTGCCCGGCGGGGCATCGAAGCGGCCGCGCGGGCGCTGCCTCCCATCGCCAGCGCCGTCAACATTATGGACGGCGAAGTCACCAACGAAGCCGTCGCCGCCAGCTTCGCGTTTCCCTTCCGCCCGCGCTTCGCGGAAGCGTGAGCTATTCGATCGTTCTACGTCGCGCGGCCCGACCCAGGCTGGTCACCTCGCGGAGCGCCGCCCGTCATCGTACTCGGAACTCGGCGAAGGAGTCGGGTCACACGACCACCGCCAGATGGTCGAACTTAACCGTTTCACAGGAGCGACTGGAGCCTTTCAATGGCCTTCCGTTCTTCGCGGCGACGCTTGCTGCGCCGGCGCTTGCGGGAGGTGGTGGCTTTTGCGGCCGCCTCGCCTTTTGGAAGGCTGCCAACCCCGTCGAAGGCCGCAACGCTTGGCGCCGCGTCACGCCGCAGCTCCACCTCCAACACGGCGGAATTTGGAAGGCTGCCAGCCGTTTCGAAGGCTGCCATCCGCGGCGCCGCCGCGCCGTCCGAAACAGTTTGTTCCGCCACGCCCGAATCAGGAAGGCTGCCAACCGTTTCGAAGGCTGCCACGGTTTGCGACGATTCGTAACGCCGGAAGTAGCCGAGCAGTTTTTGGCTAGTTGAAAGCATCGTGATAGTTGCGCGAGCATGATCGAGCACAACAGTAGATGAGATTGTCGTCGCTGTCGTCACCGCCGGCGCACACGCGGTGGTAATGATCGACCGACAATGCGCCGGCCGAATCCGTCTCCGAGACGCCGCAGTAGCCGCACAAATGCGAGAATCTCGCCCTGACCT
The DNA here is from genome assembly GCA_035533075.1 of Pirellulales bacterium. Taxonomy (NCBI): domain Bacteria; kingdom Pseudomonadati; phylum Planctomycetota; class Planctomycetia; order Pirellulales; species Pirellulales bacterium. The sequence goes on from DATLUO010000173.1 coordinate 21,955, forward strand.
GCCGGTGTCGCTCGTGGGCCACGCGGCTTCATTCCTTGACGCCAAGCAACTGGCGCGTCCGTTCACTCAAGGCGGCTTCCGTTGCCGAAATCTCGGACTCAAGCTCGTCTCGGCGGGCGCGTAGCGCAGCTTCTTGCTGTTCGAGCTCCGCGATCGCGCGCTTGGCCGCCCCGAGCGCGGGCAACTCAGTGGGGGCGCACTCGGTGTCTTGAAGCCGTCGGAGCCAGTCCGCGTAAAACTGCCGATCGGCGTCAGACAGCGATTGCCCGCGAGTTGCTTTCAAATGCAACGGCCACCAACGGTCGTAATCGTGCTGATTCATAGCTGTCACTCCTCCGGCCATTTTACACCCCGGCGGCACCAACATCAATTTGCGCGGTTCAAGTCTATGGGTTCGCCAATGCGAGCCGCCGAGCCAAAGCAAAACCCGCCTCATTCTTAAGTGCAGAAAGGCCTGTCGATCTTCCGTAGCAGCTCCACGTCTTCAATCCGTCGAACCTCCGGAGGTCACGCGATGATCTCTTCCATCGGCTCGCCGTAATCGATCTCCAGCCGCTTGTGGCCCGGCACTTCCAGCCGCCGGGCGTCGAGACCGAGCTGCCGCATCAGCGTGGCGTGAACGTCGGTCACATAGTGCGGATGCTCGACGGCGTGGAATCCGATCTCGTCGGTCGCCCCGTGAACGACGCCCCCCTTCAGCCCGCCGCCCGCCATCAACACCGAAAATCCATAGGGATGATGATCGCGTCCGTTGCCGCCCTGCGAGCCGGGCGTGCGGCCAAACTCGGTGGCGAACACCACGATCGTCTCCTGCAGCATGCCCCGCTGCTTCAGGTCGGCCAGCAGCCCGGCGAGCGGCAGGTCGACCTGCGCCGCCAGGCCGGCGTGATTGGCCCGCAGGTTCGAGTGCGCGTCCCAGGCGCCCGCGGCGCCGTCGCCGTGCATGATCTGAATGAACCGCACGCCCCGCTCCACCAGCCGCCGCGACGCCAAAAGCTGCATGCCGAAGGGCCGCGTCGTCGGGTTGTCGAGGCCGTACGTTTTCTGCGTGGCCGCCGTCTCGCCGTCGAAGCGGATCACTTCGGGCACGGCCTGCTGCATGCGAAACGCCAGCTCGTAGCTTTTGAGCCTTGCCCGCAGCGATTCGTCGTCGGGATTTTTTTTGGCGGTGCTGCGATCGAGCCGGCCGATCAGGTCGAACTCCAACTCCTGTTCTTCGGGCGACAGGTCGAGTTGCGGCTTGGCGAAGGGGAGCGGGTTGGCCGGATCGACCGCCAGCGGCACCGCGTCGTAGGCGGGGCCGAGATAGTGCGCGTCGCGCGTGTCGAAGAACCGCGGCCCCATCGAAATGAACTGCGGCAGGTTCTCGTCGAGCGTGCCCAGGCCGTAGTTGATCCAGGCGCCGATGGTCGGAAAAAAGCCGTCGAGCATGTGCCGGCCGGAGTGAAACTGCACCTGCGCGCCGTGGTTGTCGTCGGTGGTCCACATCGAGCGGACGACGGCCAGGTCGTCGATGACGCCGCCGAGGCTCGGGAACCAGTCGCTCACCTCGATGCCGCTTTGACCGTGCTTCTTGAAGCCGACTTGCAGTGGATAGAGCACTTTTCGCTGCTGGCCGTTGGCGTCGTTCACCACGACCACGCGGACCTTCTTGAGCCGTTCCGGGTTTTGCACGCCGGCAAACGGCGTTTCGTCGATCGACTTGCCGGCGTACTGGTTGAGCGCCGGCTTCGGATCGAAGCTTTCCAGGTGGCTGACGCCGCCGCGCATGAAGAGCCAGATCACGCTCTTGGCCTTGGGCGGAAAGTGCGGCCGGCCATCGGGCCGCTGAAAGCCTTCGGCACCCTGCCCGTCACGGGCCAACAGCGCGGCCAGCGCGATGCCGGAGATTCCCCGCGCACCGTCAAAGAGGAACGATCGTCGCGACTGGCAGTGACATTGCGGGTGTTGGGGGAGCAGGTTCATGGCGATCAAGTTGAGTCCGGCAGTCATCCCAGCCCCGGCTACGGGGTCCCGCCATTTTTTCTGGAATCCTTCTTTTTCGATTTGCGCGGTTGCTTCACACCCTTCCGAGGCATGAAGTTTTCCAAAATTCGTCGTGCGGAATGCCGCGGCCCTCTCGAATGGATTTTCGAGACTTGTCGAGAATCGCTTGCAGGCGTGGCGAGTACGCCATCAAGAGTCGCTCGATCTCATCCTCATCATCGATGGCAACGAGAACGGCAACTGGCCTGCCGTCCCGCGTCACGACAATCGGCCCGGTTTCACTGGCCTCTACAAATGCATTGAACTGTGATCCTACTTCAGTGACTGACGCAATCTTCATAGCTCGATTTCCTTGCCGCCGATCAGCAGGCGTTCTCTAACTTTCTCCCCGGTAGCCAGGACGTGAACCGATCGGTCTTCTTCATCGACGTCGAGCATAGCTTAAGGCAAAAGGCGGCTTTGCCATATTCCTTTGATTCTGGCGAAGTAGTGCATGGCGTCAAGGCGTGGCAGCAGCATGCGTGTCTCCGGCTTCATGATAACTGCAACCCGGTAGCTCCGACACTCTGTGGCGGAGGTCGACGGTCGCCTTGCGACCGCAGTTTCCCGTCACGGAGTGCCGGGGTTGCTTGGCACGTCGCGCATTGTTGCGAGCGGCAGAGACGTTCGGTAACATGGTGACATGCACATGGATCAGCCGATCATCACCTCATCGCCCGATATTCTGAGCGGGGCGCCGGTGTTTGCCGGAACGCGCGTTCCGGTGCATACGCTCGTGGAGTACTTGGCTGCCGGCGACTCGATCGACGATTTTCTGGATGGCTTTCCATCCGTCTCGCGCGATCAAGTCATCGCATTCTTGAGCCGAGCTGAAGATCTCGTCTGCGGTCCGCGAAGTTGAACGTGCTCCTTGACGAATGTGTCGATGCCCGCCGTGCGCGCGAGATCGTCGGCCATCACGTTCAGACGGTGCCCCAAGTCGGTTGGGCGGGACTTAACGACGGCGAGATTCTCAAGAATGCCGAGAGACGATTCGACGCGCTCGTGACGACCGATGCCAACCTTGAGTTCCAACAGAACCTGGCGAGTTTCAATCTCGCTGTAATCGTGCTTCGTGCGGCAACAAACCGGCTAGCGGACTTGAAACCGTTGGTTCCCGAGTTGCTCTCGGTGCTGCCCACGGCCCCGAAGCGTCAAGCGACCTACGTTCGCGCGTAAACCCTAAGCCGTCATCGGATTGTCACAAAGTCGTTGTGGTTCAGCAACGCATGAACCAAATCTTCGCGAGCGCGCGCTTCGGGCAGCGGGTGATTCTGGGTCGTCAATAACTGCTTGATCCGCGACAAAGATTCTAAACAGGCGGCGCGCTCCTCACCGTCGGGCAAACGGCAAAGAACTGTCTCGAACGCCGCGTCGACGAACAGGGCGTCATCGACCGGGCCAAGTTCCAGGTTCAGCCGCCCGGCGAGTTGCCGGGCCATGGCCAGCGTCAAGCGGCTGTTGGCCATGGTCAGCGCCTGCTGCGGCACAATGCTCTCGGTGCGGCGATAACAGCGGAAAATATCGGCGTCGTCGAACATCGACAGGAACTCATGGCGGTGGTCGCGCGAGTGCGTGAAGTACAGGCTGCGGCGAAAAACGGTCACGTCTTGCTTGGGGTCGAGGGTCGGGCCGCCCATCGCCGGATCGAGCGCGCCGGCAAGCTGCAACAGACTATCTCGAACGACCTGCGACTCCATCCGCATCGGCCGCCGTCGCCAAAAAAAGGCGTTGTCGGGGTCGCTTTTGACCGTGGCTTCCTCCGCGCCGGCAATCGACGTGCTCAGCCGGTAGGCTCGCGACGTCACCATCAGACGGTGCAGGTGCTTCATGCTCCAACCGGCGTCCATCAGCTCCACCGCCAGCCAGTCGAGCAGGTCGATGAGCGGCGGCCGCGGCGCGCGGCGGCCAAAGTCTTCGACCGACTCGACCAGCGGCTGCCCGAAGTGACGCATCCAGATTTGGTTCACCGCCACGCGGGCCGTGAGCGGGTTGTCGCGACGGGCGATCCATCGGGCAAGCGCCGTGCGCCGGCCGGTGCTGGCGTGGGGATAAGGCGCATCGCGGGAGTCGGCCTTTTCATCCGGCCCTTCCAAGGCCTTGAGCGAAGCACGGATCGGGATGTACTTGTCGCCCGGCTGTGCAACCGCCGCCTCAGCTTTGGCGAGCGCCTCACGGGCGGCATGGAGCTGCTTTTCTACTTCGGGCCGGGCCTTGTCGTCGGCCGCAGCCAGTCTCTGCTCGGCCAATGCGAGCTGCTCGGCCGTTTTGGCCAGTTCATATCGCCGGCTGGCCAGCGCGGCGGCGGTCACGAGTTTCATGATCTCGTCGCCCGGCATGTCGCGAGACTGAGCCACCGCGGCGGCATGGGCGGCGCGCAATTGATCCGGCCGCAACTCGGCAGCCAAGAGCGTTTTTTCCGCAACGGCCGCCGCGAGTCGGGCGGCCGCGGTCGTCAGTGGTTGGTCACTGCCGGAAGCCGGGACGAGCGGCGATTGCTCGGCGTCGCGTTGTTCGGCCGCCGCCAAATCGTCGCGGGCCTTGGCCAGCGCGGCCCGCTTCAGGTCGATCTCCCGATCGGTGGCCCGTAATTGATCGTCGAGCACAAACGGCTGCACCGCGGGACTGAACGACTCCGGCGGCAAATCAATCGGCGAAACCGCGAACTCGCCGGCCAGCGCCGCAGGCGCGCCCGGATCGATCGAACGGCTCTTATCGGGATCTTTTTCATTGCCGCGGCGGTGCAGCCAGGTCGTCGCGTCGAGATGGGCGTCGAACGCTCGCGGCAGGCCGTCGCGCTCCAAATCGACCTCGCCGGGGCAAACATCGAGCCGCACCTGGTGTGGTTCGAAGACCGCCCGCAGGCGATAGTAGTCGAGCTGCGAAAGCGGGTCGTATTTGTGGTCGTGGCACTTGGCGCAGTTGATCGTCAGGCCCAGAAACGCTTTGGCCGTGTGTTCGATCGTGTCGTCGAGCCAGGTCGTGCGGTTGAAGAGATAATAGTTGCGGGCCAAAAAGCCCGTGGCCCGCAGCACGTCGCGGTCGGCGGGCGACACTTCGTCGCCGGCCAGCATCTCGACAATCATCCGGTCGTAACCCTTATCGGCATTGAGCGACTCGACGATCCAATCGCGCCAATGCCAGAGATGCTTCTGGCTGTTGCGCAATTGGTCGCCCAGGCCGAACCAGTCGCTGTAACGCCAGACGTCCATCCAATGCCTCCCCCATCGCTCGCCATACCGCGGACTGCCCAGCAGACGATCGACGACCCGCTCGTAGGCGTCGGCCCGCTCGTCCGTCAGAAAGGCGTGCAGCTCGTCGCGCCTCGGCGGCAGGCCGATCAGATCGAGATAGACCCGCCGCAAGAGCAACGACTTCGGCGTTTCGCCCACGGGTTTCAACTCCAGCCGCTCCTGCTCGGCCGCCAGCAGGGCGTCGATCGGGTTTCGCAGGCCGGGCGACTGCGCGGCGGGTGACACTGCCGCATCCGGGCCGGCGGGACGCCGACGCCGCAACGCGGGCCGTTGCGGCCGTTGAAACGCCCAATGTTGTCGCGGATCCGCTTCCGGTTGCTCGTCGGTCGGTGCCGGCGCCCCCGCGGCAATCCACGCCGAGAGCCGGGCGATTTGTTCGGGCGTGAGCGGCTTTCCTTCCGGCGGCATTCGCTCCGCCTCGTCGGCGGCGGCAACGCGCTTCAGCAGCAGGCTTTGCTCGACGTTGCGGGCCACGACCGCCGGCCCACTGTCGCCGCCCTGGAGCAACGCGGCCGCGGTATCGGCGCGCAATCCGCTTTCTTGCTTGAGCGCCCCATGACAGGCGAAACAGCGTTCTTTAAGCAGGGGTTTGACTTCGCGCAAATAATCGACGGCCTTCGCCGCCGGCGAGGTCGAAAGCCAAACCGCGATAGTGATGACCGTCAGGTTTCGCACAAGCAACCCAGGCATGCCCCCATCATCGCCCAAGCGTCCGGCAAAAATCAACTGTCGGATTCCGACAGTTGGCCAATGGTGGGGGCAAGCCCCGTGGTGGCGGGTCCGGATCGACGCCGATCTTCATCGCCGCGCGAATCGCCGCCAGGCAGGCGCCGCGATCGGTGCGGAAATCCAGAAGACCAGCAAGACTTCGACGGAGTATCGCAAAACCGAAAACGAAACGCACGAGGTCGAGCGCGGGGGCGACTACGAAAAAAGCGTCGTTTCCAGCGAGACGCACGAAATCTCCGTCAAACGCAGCGAGACCGTCGAAACCCGCCGCGGCGTAGGTCGGGCCTTCCAGCCTGGTGTGCTTCCCGCGGATTGGCCCGCGGCGCTTCCCGACCAGTTCCGCCTCTCCCTCTCCGGCGTCCGGCCCGAAACCTCCCAGGACGCCGCGCGCTTCGACGGCAATTACATCTTGGACCTCGTCGACCGCGACGCCGCCGTCAGGGGTCCGCCGAGAACACCATGATCAGCGGAACGTCGAGCCGCCAAGGGCCGATGCCCCACGTGGGCGGGCGTATGGTTTTGCTGAATGCGGGCGTTTCATGTTCCACCAGCCAGCGATCGCGCGAGCTCCAAAAGGTGGGCCGGCGCTGAATGACGCGCCAGCGATATTCGCCCGGCTCGCCGCGCCGCCAGCCGCGGCGCAATGTTCCCCATTGCCGCATCAGCGCCAGGTTGTCGTGCGAGGGCACCGAAAACTCGATCTTTTCGTCGGCGGCGGTGTGCGCGTGCAGCCAAGCGAGCACTTCGCCGTCCAAGGCGTCCCAGTAGTAGGTGGCTTCCATTCCGGCGGCATCGGCGCCGCGCAACCCGCCGATGAGCAGATTGTAGTAGCTCAGCCACTGCGGAGCGTACCATATCAGGCTGCTGGCCGAGCCGAGGTAGACGAGTCCGATTCCGGCGAGCACCGTTCGGCGGCTGAGCCACGTTGGGCCCATCTGTACGCAACGCCCTCGCGCGGCGCGCCGGGCCTCCGTGGCGGAGGAATTGACGGACCGATCGCTGGTCCGCGCCCAGCCGAGCAGCGCGTGGCTGCCGACGCCCGCCAGCGCGGCCAGAAAGGCAAAGCTGGGCAGAATCAACCGCTCGGCGTCGTGGACGGGCGTTCCGGGCAACGCACGCACGACGATCAGCACCAGCCAGTTCAGCAAGATCAGCATGCCTTGGCCGTCCGCCGCCCAGCGGCGCAGCACGCTGGCGATGCCCACGCCCGCCAAAAGCAGCGTTCCCACCGGCACGGTGATCGCCGTCCAGACCAGCGTGTTGTACCACGGCAGTCCCGAAAGCGTCGTGTATTGCGTGCCGAAGAACAGCGTCGGAATATCGAGCCCGGTCCCCGCGCGGTTGAGGTTCAAATCGAAGAACATCCGCAGGCCGTCGAGCGGGTGATGCCATAGGCGCGGGTTCGCCAGCCAAAAGGTGGCCAGCGCGGTCACCAGACCGATGGTCAGCGTTCGCGCCGTCCTGCGATTGCCATAGACTGCCGCACAGGCCACAAACGGCAGCGGAGCGAGCCAGCCGGTAAACTTGCAACTCATGGTCGCGCCCAACGCGATGCCCCACACCAACCCGAAGCGTGAGCGAGGCAGGCTGTTCAGTAACCCGAAGCGCCAGCGAGAAAAGGGCCTGCGCGGCAATTCTGTAGGGAACGCGCTCTCCCGGCGCGCCGGGATTCCGTTCGTGTTTGCCTCCTCGGCGGCCGGCGCGAACGTCGCCCAGGCCAGAATCCAGCAAGCCGTCAGCGATCCGTCATACGAAGCGAAATGCGCGTGGGCGAAAAGCCGCGGCATGGTGACCAGCGCCGCCACGCCAGCGGCCGCTGCGACGAGCGAGTATTGCCGGGCCAGCCGATAGAACATGGCACCGGTCGCGAGGGCGAACAGCACCATCGGTCCCAGCCGCGCCGCGGTGAGCGGCGACAGCCAGCCCGCCCCTAGCCATTGGCCAGACGCGATCGCGATCCCATACAGCGCCGGATGCCCTTCGATCGTCACCGTGTACGGCCAACCATCTTTGATCCGCTCCGAAGAAAATGCGCGCGTGTTCCAGCCGGCAACGTCCCTGAACCACCTGCGAACGTGCGCCGCGCGGTCGATCGACATGCCTTCGTCCCACGTCATGGCAAGCATGGGCGACGTCCCAAGAAGGGCCGCTAAGCAGGCGATGGCAACGATGGCCGGTAGCCAGCATTGGGAAGATCGGAAGCTCGCAATGAAAGGCCGCACGTCCCTGCTCAAGAAAGCGTCCAAGCGGTCCTCGCCTCGATTATCGTTATGATTCCCGTCGGTCATGGTTTGCGTAGCACGGCGAGTACGGCAATCAGACTCACACCACAGACCGAACAAATTAGGCCGCAATAAAACGATCGCGGCACATAGGCAAACTCGACCAGGTGCCGCCCCGCCGATAACGGCACGCCCCGGAAAACGCCGTGCGCAGCCTGAATCGCAACGGGATCCCCGTCGACCATACACGTCCAGCCGGGATAGTAAGTATCGGCCACCACTAACATGCCCTTGCGCGCAGACGTCGTCTCCACGAGCAACCCGCGTGGTGTTTCGTCGAGAACACGCACGTTCGGCGACAAGCCGTCGCGCAGGGCAGCCAGCGTTTGTTCGTCGCTTTCTTCGATCGGCAGCGAGCATAGGTGCGCTGCCTGGCTGCCGATAAAACGAATTCGCGGCAGCCGGCCGCGCACTTGCCGCCAGGATCCTGGCGACGGCGTCACATATTGGCAGCCGCTCAGGGGCAATACGGTGTCGGGATGGCGCTCGATGGCAGAGTAGAGTCGATCGAGAGCTTCGGGCAGCACTCCGCCGTCGTTGGTGTTGATGGCCGAGCGCCGCGCGGCGAGCGCCATCGGTGCCACGCTGCTGAACTGGAGCGCTACGCGCGATACTTTTGGCCAGTTGGGCGCGCGGGCGAAGCGCACGCGCGGGCCGACCGCGGCAATCCTCGGCGCCATCGTTTCCGGCACGACGGCGTCGAGCGAAAAGCGGCCGGCCGAGTTGCTTCCCAGATCGACGACCGCCAGCATGAGAACGACCGAGTACATTTCCATTGGCCAACGCTGACCCCAGCGCCGCGCGGCGATGAACGAGCCGCCGGACGCCGCAACGATGACCGCAAATTCGGCATAGCGGCCGCCGAGATTCTCGCGCGCGAAAGCCATATACCTGCGCCAACCAACCTGCTCGAGCCAATCAGCTGCAAAGTAACCGACGAGCACGACCGTGCAGCAAGCGGCCAGTCGCGCCGACCAGCGGCCACGACGCGACGCAGGCGCATCGGCGCGCACCACGGCGTCGAGGCCCCGCGCCGCCATGAGCGGCAGCAGAACCGACGCTAACGCAAGCGCGCGGCCCTGACAGCGGAACCACAGCAAGCCGGGCAAAACTTTGCCGGCGAAGCCCAAGAGCGGCGTACCGTTCCCTAAACCGATCACGAGCGCCAGCGGGAGCAACCAAGCGGCAAAATGCTGCCAGCGCGCGGCCGTCGCGCGTCTTAGCCCTGCGTAGGCCAAGGCGATCGTGATCAGCCCCACGTAGCCGGCGCGTTCGTGCAGCAGACCGTCCGACGCCAGCTCGCGCAGGCCCTCGAGCCGATCGCCTTTGAAAAACGGCACGACAAGCCGCGCAAAATCTCCACCGTCCATCGCAAACAGTCCGGCATAGGCGAGCGTACCGCGGCCCGTCCCGCCAAGTCCGCCGCGCGCCAACTCGGCACCCGGCAGCCATTGAATCGAAGCCGTCAGCAACGCGCAGGTCGCCCCGACCGCCAGCCAGACCACGAGGCGCCGGCGATGGACGGCGCCTTCGCCTACGGCCAGCGAAAACAGCATCCAGGTGGCGCCGGCCAGCAAGGCGTAATACAGCATTTGGGGGTGGCCGACCAGCGCGAAGAGCGCCGTCACCCCCGCAAGCGCCGCGCAGCTTCGCGCCCCGGGCGCGCGGATGAACCGCGCCAGCGCCAACAGGAACCACGCGGTCAGAGGATACCCGAATACCAGCGTGATATGACCCACGAGCAGATGATCGACGAGAAACACGCTCCAGGTGGCAACCAGCGCGGCGAAGCTGGCCGCGGGAGGGCTGACATCGAGTTGCCGCGCCAGCAGGTACTGCCCCGTAAAGCAAATCGCGAGATGCAGAAAGAGACTCAGCTTAATGCCGTCGTTCGCTCCCGCGGCGAGGACAAACGGCATGAGCAGCGGATAGCTCAGCGCGGCCTGCTGGCTGGCGTGCAGCGGCGTACCGCAGCCGAGATACGGCAGCCACAGTGGCAGCCGTCCGGCGAGGATTTCGTCGCGCGCGAATTGCTGGACGGGAATCTGATAGCACGCCACGTCGAAGGCGTTCCATCCGCCGACCACGCGCTCGTCGCCCGCAAGCAGGGCGGCAAACGGTGCCATCGCAATCAGGAAGACGATGGCGGGAAAACATCCGACCGAATTTTTGATTTTCGATTTTGGATTTTGGATTGCCGCAGACGAATCCACCCTGTCCCTGCGGGAGAGGGCCGCGGTGAGGGGCGTCGGAGCATGGGGGGCGTCTTCCATCGTTTCACCACATGACGCGCACGTATCTCGCCAGCAATATGCACGACGCGGCCTGCAAAAACACCAACAGCCCCGCGCACCAGCCGCGCAGGCGGGGCTCGAGTTCGCGGACCGCCTGCGCGGCCAACACGCCGCCGAACGGCATGAAAGGCAGCCAGAGCCGGGCCACCTCGCCCATGTTCAGCCCCGAGAGATTAAGCGCGGCCAGGATGCCCGCCCAACTCAGGGCCAAAGCGTCGAACGAATTGCCGGCCAGGAACCGCCTGAGCTCGCCCGCGACGCGCCACGCCGCGAACACCGTAACGGGCACGCCCATCGCGACGGCGAACTCCAGGGGATTTATCCACAGCCAGCTTTCGTACGTCCGCGGGTTCGCCAGATAAAAAGCGCCATGTTCAGCGAGGTTGTATCGCCATATCGCCACGATGTTACACCGCCAGCCCAGATACAGCACCAGTGGACCGACGAGCCACCCGCCGGCCGCGCATCCGAGCGTGGCGAGTCCCGGCGCGCCGGGACGTAAGCCTCGCGGCAGTACCATCCACCGCATACGCCGGCGCCGACCACCGTTCGGTGCTTGCGAAAGAAGACGGCCGGCGGCTTCACGCGGCCGCGCCGGCGCGCCTGCCTGCAACCACTCCAGCGCCACCATCAAGCCGCCCATCGCCGCCACCACCGCGAAGGCCAGCGAGACGAACATGCCCAGCCAGACGAGCAACCCCGCGGCTGCCGCGGCCAGCGGCGACCGCCGCTCGAACGCACGGCAGACCAGGGCCACGATCAGCGCCGCCAGCGTCGGATAGACCGAATCTTGTCTCGGCGCGAACAGCATCGCGGCAGGTGTCAGCCCAGCCAGCGTCCCCGCCAGCAGTGCCAGCCCACCGCAGCCGTCACGCTCCGCGTGATGATCGCCCCTGGCAAGCCGCATGGCCGCCAACCACACCACGGGCAGCGCGACGGTGATCGCCAGCGCGCGGCTGACGACGGCGACGGTGCATAAGGTCGCTCCGGCGGCGGGCGAAGCCGCGCGCGGATCTTTCGACCCGATGCTGCACAATTCGCGGCGCACACTGGCCGGCTGCGACGCCGCGACTGCTCGCGCAACCGCTCCATGCCCCTCAAAAAAACCCGACAGCGCGCGATACGCCAGTATCAGGCCCGGCGGGTTGTTCGTAATGTGCGTTCCGCGCCCCCGCGCCACCCCCTCGAAGTCGCTCAGAAGGTCACCGTTGGACGCCCCGCGATCGCTGGCCAGCGTGAAGACGCCGTTCACCTGGCGCGAGTGCAACACGCCGATCCATGCCGCCGGGCCGCCTCGCAAGACGAAATCGCCGCCGAGCTGTAGGGAGCCAACCAGCAACAACACGACTAAGAACGCGGCCGTTCGCCGCCTGACGCTCACGCCGCGTCGACCGCGTGCCGACAACGCGCCGACGACCGCCAGTGCGGCGGTCGCGAGGAGCAGCCACAAGCCCACCCCGGTCCAGACCGCACAGTCGCGTATAGGCAGCCGCCGCCAAGTCCACTCGTGCCGCAGACCCAGCGGAACGGCTGGCGAAGCGGCCATCAACGCGCAAACGGCCACAGCCGCGGCGGAGATGCAAACCGCAATGATCGCCGATAATCGACCGTAAGGTTCGTGATTCACTTGATCATTGCATCGTCGATGGGCACGCCGTCTTGCCGGTTGCCCAGCCGCCGATGAACACTGGCGTCGATTTCGAAACCGATCTGCCGCACGGATCCGTCGCAGAGCACGACTTGAAAACCATTGGGGTGGGCGCTGCCGAATTCTTGCACGGGCGTGCCGCCCTGATCGTGCAGCGGCGGGCGGAGGGTCCAGCGGACTGTGTCGTAGTCGTAGCCCGCGTAAAGCCCTTGGTCGTCGCCGTAGTCGACCGGGCCCAAGGTGACGCACTTTTCGCCCACCAGATAGGTGTGGCTGGTGCCGTCGCGGATTTGCGCCAACTCGACCTCGCTGCGCAGGTGAACGACACCGGTACACCTCGACGTGTCCGGCCACTGAAAGGAACCGTTCTCGGCGGCAGTGTAGGACGCAGGCCCCGAGGTCGGTACGACCACGTAGTCCCCCGCGTTCACCGCGTAGTCGCCCTCCGCGATGCCCGGCGGAACGTTAAAGTTTCGCGGCTGGACGTTTGGATCGAACGGGGAGATTTCCAGGGGCCGGCGCGTGGGGCAGTTGAAGACATCCAGCGGAATGGACAGGATGGCGGTCACCGCCGCCTTTTTTTTCTGCTCGTCGGTGATGCCCGCTCCCATTCGCCCGAGGTCGTTGCGTTCCAGATACGGGAGGAGATTGAAGGCCCAGCCGCCGGGCTGATCTACTCCGGTTCCACGATCAGGGTCGCCCACCCAGGCAAGGCCCCAGCCGGTCGAGGGCAGAAATCGTTTGGCCGACTCATGGTTCAGCATTGCCAACCCAAGCTGCTTGACGTGGTTCTGGCACGTGTTCCGCCGCGCCGACTCCCGCGACGCCTGCACCGCCGGCAGCAGCAGCGACATCAGCATTCCGATGATCGAGACCACGACGAGCACTTCCACGAGCGTCATCGCCGAACGCCGACATGCGCGAATCATGTTTTCGTCTCCTTGGCAGGTTTCTCCGGGACAATCAGCAGCGTGGGACGTGACCGCCTTCCCGCACTACGCAGCTTGAGCATATAGCGCATCCTGTTCATGTTCAATCCGGTGCTCGACGAAGTCGTGCCAGTCGCCGTTGAGGTATAATGCGCGGAGGTGAAGCATGGCTGGCGCACCTTCCAAGCTCCAACGCATGCCAGTGCATGCCATACGATCCTTGACAACGTGACCGCAGGCACCTTCGGCCACGCCACTGCCGATGGGATACCCGGCGGCCAGATACTCGTTGTATCGCATGTGCCGCCGGTTGTTCGTGTAGTAGGTGATGGTCGCCGTGAGGCGTTTGAGTTTTTCGCCCGTCAGGTGATGGGTCGTAATCAGCTTCCGGAATGAGCGGATGACCGTGCCGACGCGGCCTTCCAAGATCGTCCGCAGGTAGCGTTCGACAAACCGCTTTGCCTCGTCGCTGTTTTCGGGGTGAAAACATTCGGCCGCTTGCCGAAGCCGCTTCATCACGTGGTAAATGTCCAAGATTCCCACGGCCCGCCTCAGCCAGTCCTCCTGCAGTTCCCAAAATTGTTTTTCGCCGTCCAGCAAGCAGATCAGTTGTTTGTTCTTGCCTGGGTTGCGCGCGTGACATTCGACAGCCAACTCGGCGAACAGGTAAGTCGGGCCGTGCGTTAACAGGCCCTTCTTCGAGTCGTCGCCCGGCCGCGTCATTTTCGCCCAGACGTGCTTGTGCTTTGGAGCGGGCCGATCCTTCGCGCGCCGTTTGCGAAGCAGTTCGTCAAGGATCTCGTCGCTGGTACGGACGAACGGATCGATCGTGTAAATGGCCCCCACGTAGGCCATTTGGTACTTTTGGGCGCCCTCCCCTTTGCTGCCGCGAGAGGGGACGCGGTGCTGCTCCTTGGGATCTAAAGAACGATCTAAAGAACGCCGCATGGGGACCGATGTGCCATCCGCAGTGACCACCAGAAGCGGGCCTTCCTCACGTGCCGGCGGCATGGCTTGCGACGCGCGAAAGGAAGCCGCATGCTGCGCCATCTGGCGGCAATGCTCTTCAGCCGTATCGACGGAAAGCTTCGCGCGAACGCCCAACAGGGCGACCAGCGAATCAACCGAGTCGCGAAACGCATCCTTCACGCACATACGCTCGAGCCAATCCTCCAACACATACGAAATATCTCCCGCCGGGAGCCCCAACCGGGCGTCGAGCGGAACGTGTTTGATCTCTTGCGCTTCCCGCGTCCCATAGACATAACGCGAAATGTCAATCGGCCCGTAGATCGACCGATAACAACGCTTGTGCTGGCCCTTAAGACGCAAGAGAGTTTCACCCCCGCGTTCCAGATGCTTCCCTACATTCCCGTCCCCCTGACGGGCCACGTGAGCCGTCAGGGCCATCAAGCCCATGTCCATCAATACCGTGAACAATTCACGCTCCACTTCGTGAATCGGCAACTCTTCGTCGAACGCCTGATCGACCAACCTCTTCAATTTTGAAACCTGTTCCTCCACCTTGTGCAGGGCGTCTTCCTTTGTGATCATGGCTCGGGTCTCCTGTGCAAAGATTACCAGCCAAGCCAAGTGCTAGCACAACGGCTCGGCTCTTGACGTAGAATCCTATGCACGAAGGCCACTTTTGTCTGCTAGCACCATTCGTAAGTCCTTTAACACAAAGCTTTCTAAAACGCGGAAAGGCGGTCACGTCCTAAGCCACCGTGCCTTACGCAACAACCCCCGCCGGTGCCAGTGGCTTTGGCGCGAGCCCGCAAAGACCCCAGAATCATCTTGCCCCGCCACTGGAAAGCCATCAACTGGGAGATCCCCCGACCGGCTTACTCCGCTGCCTCGCGCGGCGAGCGTACAGCCATGCACCGCATGCTAACGCAACGAGCAGCCAAAAATACGAGCGGTCAAACGGGTACAGGCGCCGCGACCGAGATGGCGGCGCATCAGGAATCCCAAAAGCTGTTAGAGTGAACTGGCTATCGTCGACATCGCCGCGCACCACCCTCATGAATTCAACCTCTGTAAATCGCGGGTTGGCGTTCTTAGAACCCGACAAGATCGTCTCCGTGCGTACAGACTTCGGCACAACCGCCCCGTCCTGCAGGCGCTCGCACTTGACTAGGCCTTTTCGGACAAACCTGACCTTGCTCCCGGGGCGAATGTCGAATGAGATCTCGTACTCGCGCACCGCGAACTCCAGCGAGGGGTCCAGCACGGCGCGCGCCGCGCGCTTGTTGGGGCTCTCTGGAAATGCGAGGTCGAGCTCGTAGCAGTCACGCGCTTCACGGGACACGATATGGACCTTGAACCGCGTCTGCGGGTCGTCTAGGCAAGCCGGAATCGAAAGATCAAATATTTGGAGCGCAGCGTTGACGAATGGGTCGACGTTCACAGCGATGCCCGCATTGACCTGCTCGCGCCGCGCAGCGTCGGTTGATCGGTCGAGTGAGGCAACCTCGTAAGGGCCGTTTGGGTCCGCGCGCCGTAGGTGAAAGCCGATCGCTGGGGCGCTACTTACGACGAGCGAACGCTCCCTGCCGGCATCAGATGGTGATGCACCGTCTTGGACTAGCTGCCGCGATTTCCCTTTTGCGTACATCGCGCCGACTAGTTCCTCGACTTTGCCATCCGTGTCCGTCTTTGAACAACGGAACTCGCAACGGATGTTTGCGGTCGCCTCGTTCAGCCTCGCAGCATGCTTGCGGTACTCGACAAGAAATCGCGCCGTAGAATCGTCCGCGCCGTCCGAATCGCGCGCACGGACTTGCGACAGGCCCGCTAGACATGCCAGAAAAAAAACGAGAGCAGCGCATGGGATACTTGACCGCACCAACGGCATCCATGCGCCACCCTTGAACGAGTCCGGACTCATCATCCTCCTCCGCCGGTGCGACCGCCACAGTCTCCCAGAGGATTGACCCTCCGCATGGTACGGTTCTCGCACGCTGCTGTGTAGGCTGTCACGGTGCGATGGGCGCCGAAAGGTTAGCATCCGATGCCCCCCGCAATACATCCCGCCGATCCGCCGCTGGTTACACAGCAAAGGTACCCAATGCAGTTCGAGCAGGAGCCGCCGCCGCTGTAGCAGTTATGGAAGTATTCGGTCTCCACATCACAGCAGTCCAGTGCGCAGTTCTCGGCGGTCTGAGCCAGTGCCTCACGGACATGTACGACCGTCGCGCAACTGAACAAGAGCACGAGAACCACGGACGCGCAAAGCGAAAGCCCTTTCGCAAACATTTTCATAACATTCTCCTCATTCATGGTGATCAGCCCCTTGTGTCCACTCGCTCGTCAGCGCGAGCCTCCGACACGCGCGGCTGGCGTCACAACGCTCGAGCCGCGTCGGTCGGATCCGCGAAAAACAACAGCGACGCAGTCAGCGCGGCCTCGCCGTCACGGTCAGTCCACACCGTAATCCCCGTCCTCCCGACGCGAAGCGCCTTTTTCTTGATCACAACCGGAAAGCTAGTCGACTCGCCAGGATCAACAACAAGCGGAAAACCCGTCGCCGCGGCGCACGGGCAGCCGCTCGCGGCGCCGAGTAGCCTCACCGGCTGATCGCTGCAGTTATACACGCGAAAGGACTGTCGCACTTCCCGTTCCGGAGGCGAGTGAGGGTCGATCGCGACAGCCACCCGTGAGGGCACAAGGATAATTCGGCGCCCGCCCAGGATCTCGAATGCGGCTTCGCAAGATCCGAAGCGCACCAAGCCCCATGCGGCAACCGCACCCGCTGCAGTAAGCAACAGCCCTAACCATATTAGCACGGCAGGTCGGCGAACGCGCCAACGTGGGCGACTACTGCATGGTTCGCCTTTCGTTAGTGGATTCGTGATTATGTTGGTCATTAGGCCCACCGATTAAGCAGTCGTCTATTTGTAAGCGGAGCGTCGCTGCGCTCCTCAAACGCTTCAAGGCATAATTGGAGTCTCACCTCTCGCGGCTCCTTTTCGCCCGAGCGGTCGCCAGCACGGCGGCCGCGCACGCAAACCAGCAACCTAGCGTCCTGAGCGCGTGTTTTGCTCGCCTCATCGTACCACCTCCTGCGATCGCGAAATGCGGTCAACGTTTCGCGAATGCCCTGGTTCCGCAACCACCTGCACCGCGACGCTGCCAACGAACCGTTCCTTTCCGAACGCGTCGAAACATTGAAACTCCGGACATAGCCCGCCGACGAATTCAGGGTCGTCGGAAAGGTCGATTCTCGCCGTCGCGTGCATGGTGCCGTGCGGTGCGATTCGCACGTTGGCAAGCTCGACGGTCAGGCAAGGGCAGCTTGTCGGAACACGCGAAATCTCGATCCACGAATCGCAACCGTTGGTGAATCGTAGCCGCGCTGCCGCACGGCCGCCCGCCACGACGGTGCCGAGATCGACCGACGCCGAAGCGCCTTCAGCGATGAGATCCCCGACTGGGTACCCAACACCTTGCGCCCGCTCATCGCCGATCGAAGGGCGAGCCAACGTCCGCGTTGCTACCACTGGTATAAGGCAGGCAAGCCCAAGGCCGGCGATACCGATGCCGGCCAAACGAATCAGCCAACGTCGCCATTTCATCCAGGGGGGCCTTGCTTCGTCCATCGGATTCGACCTCGTTCGTCCACAGTGACCCCGCCGCAGTCTGGCGTCCGGCCGTCCTGCATCGCCTCTATTAACCTATACGGAATGGCCTTACACTTCCGCTCCATTTTTTGTCGGATTCGCCAGACCCGGCCCGACCTATTGTTTGTTTGTGTGTGTGTGTGGGGGGGGGGGGGCAAGTCATGCCCACCGTTGGTAGCACGTGCTTTGGGAGCGAGCCCGCGGGCTTCCAGTTCGGGACCGAGCTTTTTTCCCCCACGCGAGCGATGCGTGTAGACGGCGGAGAGGGAGATGCCAAGCTCCTTGGCGAGTTCGGCCGCCGGCGCGATGCCGCCTGGGGAGCGGGCATCCGCCAGCAGAACAGCTCGCTCATGGGACGAAAGACGCTCATCCATCGCTTTCAGTATTTCGGGCCGAATGTCCGTAGCGTCCGTGGCAGCGTCTTCGATGGCGACGTCCGCGTGCGGGTCCGGCAGGGCCTCCTGCCAATCGTCGTTGGCCGCCGTCGCGCGATCGCAGTTTTTGTGCCACGGCGCGCCAAGCTCGTCGAGCGCCAGGTGGTCGGCAATCGTCCAGAGCCAGCCCTTGAGCGTGCCTTTTCCCGTATCGAACGCCGCGCGGCGCTCCCAGGCATGCTCGATGGCCGAGATGGCGATTTGGTCAGCCGCGTCCTGCGACAGTGACGGGCCGTATTTCCGCCATAGCGTTGACGCGAGTTTGGCATGCGCCCACCGCAGGGCCGCGCCCACAAGCCGCACGTTGCCGGCGCGCCATCGCTCGCCTGTTAGCCGTGCGGCAGCACGGCCATTGCGAGCAACCCTGACGCGCTCCGATGAGGCAGCCCAATGGGCCGAAATAACGCCATCCATCACGGATCCTCCGCATTCAGTCGTGAAGGGCGAAGCACCTGGCCGTCGCAGGCTCGTTGATCGCGCGGCAACGACGTAACAATTCGCTCGTGAAATGGGGCCGTGGATCCACCACGCGAACCTCACGGCATGGCCGTCATCCTAATCTTCGCGCCGCGGGTGTCAAGGGTTCCGGCCCGTGCGGCTTGGCCGGAAGGCAGGCAAGTGAGGGGCGCTCCGGTTCGCAAGTCTCGTGGCGGCCGCGGAATCCCGCCGGGCCGGGACTCCGCGAGAACCACGCGGTCGGTTATCATGCGTTGTGAATGAAGCCGCCTCGCCGAATATCGGTTGTCTGCCTGCTGGCCGGCCAGGCGCTCGCGCTGCTCACGAGCGCGGCGCTGCACAGTCCGGTCATGGATGAGGCCGCGCACCTGGCCGCCG
>DATLUO010000174.1 GCA_035533075.1 Pirellulales bacterium
CGCGAACGGCGCCGGCAATTACACGATCGTCGAGACCGACAACTCCACGACCACGGTCACGGGCACGGAAAACACTATCACCGGCGATTCTTCGACGACGACCACCTCCAACGACCTGACCAGCGTGACGGAGAACAGCGAACAGCCGCGACGGCTTTTGCATTTTGGTACACAACGAAAGCGCGGAGGATCCACGTTACAAGCCGGGTGCCGAGCCAGCGCCGCCGCAAATCTATGGCCCGCCCGCGCCCGGAGGCGGAGGCGCGTCCCCCGCCGACGAAGCGTTTCGACTTCAACAAGAGCAAGAGCAGGCGCAGCAGAAGGAGCTCGACCAACAGAAAGCCGCGGTTCTGGGGGAGCTCGATCAAATGTGGGGGATCATGGTGCGATCCTATACGGGCCCGTTCGATCCCGCCCTCGATTATGCCGCTCAGCACCTTGACGTGGGCCGAATGCTGGAGCTTGAGAAGCAACTACCTAACCTTTTGAGCGACGAGGAACTGAAAGCCTACAACGAGAAGAAGGCGGGCTATATCGATGCGCTGAAGCGCGAAGCGGCATCTCGCCAGGCGACGAATAACGGCACGCAACTTGGCGTACCGGCCACGCCGTATCAAGGGACGTTCTGGGAGAACACCTTTAGGCCCGGCGGCTACATGGAGCAGGTCCTTCCGGCATTTGCGGGAGCGGGCGGCGCGGCGCCGCGCGGGCTGGAACCGATGGTGCCTCCGACGGTGAACCCCGGGCCGCGATTGTCAACGCCGAAACCGCCGAGGGGCGGCGCCGGCCCGGGCCCAACGGCCAAGGGCGCACCAGCGCGCCCCAGTTGGCGGGAGTCTGAGGTCGACGCAGGCAAGGGTCTGAATAAAGACTACAAACCTCAAAAATCATTCAAGGACGGGGAAGAGGTGCCCTACGGCACGAAAGGTAGCTCCCGGCCTGAGTACTTTAAACCTGGAGCGAGTTTGGAAGTAAAGAATTATGATGTAACGACCGCCCAGGGGAGGCGAAACGTCGCCAACAACGTGAGTGAACAGGCAATCGAGCGGAGTAAGAATTTGCCCGCCGGGACACGGCAAACTGTTCTTATCGACGTGCGGGGTCAGAAGGTCAGCAAGAAAACGCTGGATCAGCTTGCGGAGGATATAGTGGTAAAGTCTGGTGGCACGCTGACGCGCGGTGATATAAAGTTCAGAACGAGATAGGTGATAGAATGACGATCGCCATTCGATCCGCGGGAGAGATTAAGGAGCTTGGTGGAAGTGATTTCGTACATTCTTTTTTCTCTACCATCAGTTATCATTTAGAGCCCGATGGGTGGGGGACAAGATATCCAGTTCTCATGAACGCACTATATCAGGGACAACTCAGCGCTGAGGATGCCGGCGCAGCCCTAGAAGAGCTTGCGGACGTTCAAATGCGTCTCAATCAGTTCCCTCCCTCGGACGTCGTCTGGGATATAGACGACTTAGCCGCTACCCCCCCTTGGGGAAGAAATATCAGCAGCGACATTACTAGCTTAGGTAACTACTTCGTCACAAGTTCTGGATCCGACCTTATAGACGTGCTTAGAGAGTCGATCAGCCGACTAAGGTCTAGCGGTGGTATCGCGAGGCTAGAATCCTTTTGATAGATGAGAAAAGGGGCCGCAGCTGGATTCCATGAGGCGCCCACGGGGGCCAGTAGCGTCGGGACGAGCTCGCGGCGCATCGTGATCTTTGGCAACCTACATTCAGCCAACCAGCCGTTTGGGATTTGATCGGCTGCGTCGGCACCGGTCGCGAACAACGATCGGCGCCGACGCGCCGGTCGAGACCGACAAAAGCCGGAAGAGTAGCAACGAGATCACCGACAGCACCAGCGCCACCGAAACCAACCAGACCTTCACGGCCGTCAGCAGCGGCACCACGCTCGGCACCGACACGACGCAGCGGAGCGGCAACTCGGTGCTGGGCACGTATTCGCTGACCGAGACGAACTCGACCACGACGAGCACCGCGCAGACGGACACCAACCAGACCGACACCAGCAACAGCACCGCCAGCGAGTTCGACAGCGGCACGACCACGGAAATCGGCGACGAAATCTACGGCAGCCTGAACAGCGTCGAGACGGGCGCGGCGGCGGCGACGCTCGTCAGCATCGACTACAACCAGAGCCAGACGATCAGCATCTCGCAGATCGACGACGGCACGACCAGCACGACCGTGCTGGGCAACAGCATCAGCCAGGGCAGCAGCGGCACGAGCTACGACACGGACACCACCAGCGTGTTTCCGGGGGAAGAGAACCTGGGGAACCTGGTGGGTCCGCCCGTGTTGGCCGTCACGGCCACGGAAACCGACACTTCGACCGACAGCACCACCTTTTCGGCCAACGACGTCACGGGCTTGTCGTTTACCAGCACGCACGAGGTCGACACCGTCAATCGCCCCGAGACGATCTCGCACGTCTCGTCGGAGAGCAACGGCGGCAAGTATTCCTGGACCACGATCGACAGCTACGAGAGCACGAACGCGATCACCGGCGGCTTCAGCCTGAACGAAACGAGCAGCGGCTCGCTCTCCAACTACGAGACCGACACGAACTCCGGCCTGGCGAACAGCAACACCGAGACCGGCACGACCAGCGGTTACACGGCGGAGACCGGCAGCCAGATCTTGGGCAGCTTCACGCTCTCGGAGACCAGCGACACTACCACCACCGTCGTCGAAACCGACTCCGTCGGCGCGATCACGACCAGCGCCACGACCACGGCCTACGATTACACGAGCGCCAGCGCCGCCGGCAACGACGTGACGGGGGCCGAGAGCACGGCCGAGCAGGGCCTTTCCAGCGCCACGCTGGCCAAGACCGACAATTACGGCTCGGGCGACACCGACAACGTGACGATCGCCACCAACGGCTCCAGCTCGTCCATCGGCAGCGACAACACGATCACGGGCAGCTTCACGCTCTCCGATTCGAGCGACACGACGGTCACCACCGCCGACAGCGGCACGCGGGCCGGCAACAGTTACAGCGCCTATTCCAGCGATGTGACGACGGCCAGCGGAACGGAGATCGGCGATTCCATCACCGGCGCGGTGGCGACGGGCGAAACGACGACCGAGAGCGACAGCCTGACCGACGGCGGCACGAACAGCACCGGCAATTACACGATCGTCGAGACCGACAACTCGACGACCACGGTGACGGGCACGGAGAACACGATCACCGGCGACTCGTCCACGACGACCACCGCCAACGACCTGACCAGCGTGACGAAGACGAGCGAGCATCTGTCGGGCACGATGCTGCAGGTGTCGAGCGACGTGACCAGCCTCAGCAGCAGCGGCAACGAGACGGCCAACACGATCACGGGCGCCTACGTCAGCACGGCCTACGAGTTGGAGACGAGCTCGCTCACCGAGAGCGGCCTGAATTCCGGCGGCAGTTTTTCGCTCACCTCCACGACCCGTTCCTCGCCGACGATCACGGAGAGCGGCAACACGTTGTCGGGCGACTACACCTTCAGCGAGGCCCAGACGCAGGGCTACACCTTCAACGAGAGCGACGCCAGCGCCTCGGGCGGCACGACGACCAGTTTCCAGATCACCGAAACCGGCGGCAAGCACGACGTGCTGACGCAGACCGGCAGCCACGTGACGGGCGGGTACACCTTGGCCGACCCCGGCACCGACAGTTACACGATCGCCGAGACCGGCGGCACCAGCGGCGGTGGTGGTGGCGGCGGCAGCATGAGCGGCAGCGGCTCCAGCTCCAGTTCCTCTTCTTGGGGCCTGACGCTGACGGGCGTCGACAACTACACGACGACCGAATCGGGCAACGAGTTGAGCGGGGCGTTCAATCGAACGACCAGCGGCGGCGGCAGCGACACTTTGAGCGAGAGCGGTTTGGGCAGCTACAACCCGCACCCCACCACCGGCTACACGCTTTCGGAAAGCGGCAATTACCTTTCGGGCCAGCTTTCGCTGACCGAGACGGGCACCGACCGTTACTCGTTGATCGAGGCTTTCAACAACGCCTCGAACGCGGCGCTTGCCAACGGCAACGGCCCCGGCGACCTGGATTTTTCGCCCGTCGGCGCCCCGATCGTCGTGGGCGGGGTGTCTTACTGGGGCACCGGCCCCGCCGCCAACCTCGACGCCAACGCGGCCGACTCGGCCTTCAACGAGCTTGGGCTGCAATTGCTGCACGAATACTGCTGGGCGGGCGATCAGGCGACCATGGCGAACTTCGAGGACGATCGCCGAATCGACTCCTCGCGCCGGGGCCAGTCGGTTTTGACGGCCAGCGAGCACGATCCCGAAGGGCCGCGCTACTTGGGCGAGGTCGGGGAGTTCTTCGAAAACGGGCGGAAGCACGTCGTCAACCTCTACGTCGAAGGGCGGCTCTTCCGGCCCACGCCGAACCACGGGATTTACGTCCGCCAGCGCGGCTTTGTTCCGGCGGGCGAATTGAAACCGGGCGATCAACTGCTGACGAGCGACCACCGCTGGGTGAAGGTTTCGAACATCGTCGACAAAGGCGAGGTCGTCCCAGTGTTCAACCTGATGGTCCCCAACGGCCACACCTATTTCGTCGGCAGCAACAACCGCGACGGCTTTTGCATCCTCGTGCATAACCAGAGTGCGCCCGCGGTCCGCTCAGCGCCTGCCTATCGCCCTGCGCCCGCGCAGCCCCCTGCGCAACCAGGACGGCAAGCGCCACGGCCGGGGCAATCGCGCCCGGGCCAAGGTGCGTCACCCGGCGCCGGCACCGGCGCCGTACCGCCCGGCGGGGTGAACACGATTTCGGTTCCTCGGCGCGACATGCACAAGTACGAAGGCGCGCAACCGATGGGTTTTCCATCATGGGAAGCATGGCAAGAAGCCAGGAACGCATACGTTGCAGATCGCGCCAAATATGGCCAATCGCTCAACCACGAGCCGACTGGGGGTGAAGTGCTCGGATGGATGGCCGGTCAGATCCGCAACCGAACGAACTCTCAGGAGCGCCTTGACAAGGCGAAAGAGTTCGCGCGCGCCAGCGGCATGTCGGAGGCTCAGATCGATGACGTCCTCAGTGGGCCCCATGTTTCGGTGCCCGGACAAGAACCGGATCCGGTAAACGAATTGCTGAATGCGGCCAGGCGCAAGGCGGCGGAGCAGGAGGCGGCGAAGGCAAAATCCGGGGATCCGGGGGCCACGGCAGCAAAGAATCCCGCATTGGGCGGCGCTCCGTCGCGCGCGCAAATGCTTACCGCGGGAGGCAAGAAACCGCCCACGGGTGGAGGCAGCGCTGTGGCGACGGGAGGAATGGACCCAGGGGACGAAGGCGAGAATGCGCCGCGCCCGAACATCAAGACAAATCTTCCCGATCGTGTTACAAAGGAGCTTCCGGAAGGTGAGACGCGGACGCCGGAGGAGAATTCCAAAGCGCGGAACTTTTTTGAGCGTAACCGCGACGCCGCGAGGAAGTGGTGGTCGGACCGGAACGGCGGACGAGAGTGGCCTGAAGATTCGACGCACGACTCGCATCCTCGCGCCCTTAAGGATGGAGGCGACCCTCTTTTTGTTGAACCTGGTTATGGCGGTCCTAATAGCGATCATAGCATTCCGAGGCCCCCTGATGGCCAGACTGATGCGCAGCGTTGGGGTAAGCAGGGCGGTCGCCCGAGGAACGAATGAGGTGGAATATGTTCGAGTGGCTTGACGAGGAATTGCGGGCGGTTAGGACGCCCCACTTTCATGAGGTTGATGGTCCCGCGCCCCGTGAACTTCGGCGCGCAGTTAAGGAGTCGGACAGACCTTTGCCGCCATCCTATAAGGAATTTGTGATTCGGTTCGGAAACGCGCGCCTATACCGCTGTTCAAATTGGTATAAGATCGAGATTTATGCGTCACCTCGCGATGCAACAAGTGAAAGCGCGGAGACTTTGACGAATTTCGGTCGGATACCAGGCGCGTTGGCGTATTTCAAGGATGACTTGTTGGTTGAGGGCACCGAGTCCGCGGTATTCGAATGGCACGGTCCAGAATTTGGGTTTAGGCAAGCGGCTAATGGGTTTGAGCAGTGGTTGGAGAAAAAACACCGCGCCGCTCGACGATCGTTTTCAAAGAGCAAATGGCAATCAATCCTAGCAGGGCCGGCGCCATTTTCAAAAGAGGAAAAGGCAGTTGTTGAGGCGCGCAGGCATTTTCACTGGCGCGTCATCGGTATCGCTGAGAATGGCGACCTCCAATTCGAGGTGAAGAATCGCTCAAATATGGCATTGCCGTACCTCACGATTGGTATTCGGCGCAAGGGGGGAGAACCGTTTGGCGGTGTGAAGCTACCTGTGTCAGGAATTCAGCCCGGCTCAGGCGCGGTTGTGGAGGTTGACTGCTACAAGCAGTCGCATGCCCCAGAGGACGTCGAACCGTTCGAGAAGCCTGACCCGGAGCCGGCGCTACGTGACCTATATTGGGAATTCAAGCAAATGCCGCGCACGGAAAACAGCTCAGAGTGATTGTTTGAGGGGCGGGCGTTTGGCCGGGGGCAGCAAACGCGCACGGTCCAATTTGCGAATCTACAGAGGCAGCCATGAGGGGCCAGTAGCGTCGTGGGAGCGGAAAACGGGTCAAAACGATTTGTTTCGAGCGGGGCCAGTAGCGCCGCGAGGAGGCTCGCGCCGCGTCGTGTTCTTTGGCAATCCATTCATCAGCCAACCAGTCGTGAATTGACCGACCGGCTGCGTCGGCACCCGCCGCTCATCGCGGTCGGCACCGACGCGCCGGCCGGCCGTGCGCCTGCGTGTTTCGCGCTCCTTCGCATTCTTCGTGCTCTCGGAAAACGACAGCACCAGCGTGTCGTCGATCGAGAGCGACGTGAACCAGACCGACACCACCAGCGTGGCCAGCAACGGCAGCCAGTACATGACGGCCACCGAGACGGGCAACGAAATCACCGGCGACTACAGCCGCGGCGAACAAAACAGCGGCACGCTCACGCTGTTGACCAACGAGACCAACCAGACCCTGTCGGTCTCGGCCAGCGAGGTCGATGTCAGCAGCGACAACCCCTCGACGAGCGGCAACTCGCTGTACGGCGATTACACGCTCAGCGAGAACAGCGGCGACTATAGCTCGGCCAACGAGGTCGACAACAACAGCTTCGGCGGAGGAAGCGACGTCAGCAGCCAGACCGCGCTCGACCAGAGCAACTCCAGCACCAGCGAAGCCGGCAACGAAAACTGGGGCGCCTATAACCGCAGCGTGACCAGCAGCGAACAATCGACCACCTACCTGCTCGAAGGCAACCAGACCGACACCACCAACAGCACGGCTTCGCAGAGCTCCACCGACAACCAGACGCAAAGCGGCAACTCGATCGTGGGCGACTATACGCTCAACGAGTCGGGGACCGACGACGGCACGACCTATGGAACCGATACCAACCAGACCGACACCACCAACAGCACGGCTTTCGACGGCTCCAGCGATAGCCGGACGAAAACCGGCAACGAGATCTTGGGCAACTATACGCTCAGCGATCGCGGCACCGACGGCGGAACGACCCACGAACTCGACGTCAATCAGACCGATTCCACCAGCTCGGTCGATTACCCCTCGACCAGCACCACCAGTTACGAAACCGGCAACGAAATCACCGGCGCGGACGACACGAGTCAAAGCGCCTCCGGCACCGACAGCTCCAGCGGTACGGAAACCAACCAGAGCCTGACGATCGTCACCAGCGCGTCGGCCATTTCCAGCGACGACAGCCAGACGAGCTCCAACGACATCACCGGGAGTTACACGCTGGCCGATACGAGCCAAAGCACGACCACGACGTCGGAAACCGACACGAATATCGCCGACTTGCCCGGCACCGCCGCCCCGGTCGACACCACCACCAGCCTCGACGTCTCGAAGACCTCGACCACTTCCTACGAAACCGGCAACCAGATCGTGGCCAGCGCCTCGACCAGCGAAACCGACCAGAACACCGACAGCAGCACCAGCAGCGAGACCAACCAGAGCCAGACCGTCCATCAGACCATCACCTCGAGCGAGACCGACACGAGCCAGAAGAGCTCCAACGAGATCACCGGCAGTTACACGCTGGCCGATTCGGGCCAAAGCACGAGCACCACCTGGGAAACCGACAGCAACCAGACCGACACGACCAGCTCGTTCGACTTCTCGACCGCCTCCACCACTTCCCAGGAAACCGGCAACACGGTCAGCGGCTTCAGCTCCGCCAGCGAAACCGACAACACCACCGACAGCACGAGCAGCGCGGAGACGAACCAGACGCTGACCCGATTGACGAGCGCCACGACGATCGGCAGCGACAGCAGCCAACAATCGACGAACGACGTCACCGGCAGCTTCACGCTGAGCGATTCGAGCCAAAGCACGACCAGCAGTTGGGAAACCGACGCCAATCAGACCGACACGAGCAGCAGCTTCGAATTCTCGACCGCCTCCACCACTTCCCAGGAAACCGGCAATCAGGTCACCGGGTTCAACTCCAGCGGCGAGACCGACAACAGCACCGACAGCACGAGCGGCGGCGAGACCAACCAGACGCTGGCCACGCTGAGCAGCGCCACGTCGCAGGAAACCGACTCCAGCCAAGAAAGCAGCAACGACATTACGGGCAGTTTCACCTTGGCCGAGTCGAGCGACACTTCGACGACGACCTGGGAAAGCGGTGCGAATACGCCGCTGGTGGGCGGAGTGCCCGACCCGGCCCTGGCCGACGCCACGAGCAGCAGCGAGTCTGCCAGCGAATCCACCACCACCAGCCAAAGCGGCAACGAG
The DNA here is from genome assembly GCA_035533075.1 of Pirellulales bacterium. Taxonomy (NCBI): domain Bacteria; kingdom Pseudomonadati; phylum Planctomycetota; class Planctomycetia; order Pirellulales; species Pirellulales bacterium. The sequence continues at coordinate 8,793 of DATLUO010000174.1, forward strand.
ATCACCGGGCAGTACGTGACCAGCACCTCCAACTACACCACCGACAGCACGAGCGGCGGCGAAACGGACCAGACCGACGCCGTCACCACCACCGCCACGGCCAGCCTCAGCGAAACCGATCAGCAAAGCGGCAACTCGCTGGTGGGCAGCTATACGCTGAGCGGTTCCAGCGGCGGCACCACCTACACGCGGGAAACGGAGAGCAACCAGTCGCTGTCGAGCACCAGCAACGACACCACGACCACCTCGAACGCAAAACGGGTCAGAACGATTTGTTCGGAGGGTGCCAGTAGCGTCGTGAGGGGCTCGCGGCGCACCGTGTTCTTTGACAATCCATTCATCAGCCAAGCAGTCGTGAATTGACCGATCGGCTGCGCCGGCGCCGGCCGCTCATCGCGGTCGGCGCCGACGCGCCGATGGCCCTTGGTGCGATTCGGGCCAGACCAACGGCTGGGTGAGCGCCGAAGACATCAAGTACATTGAAGACGTGCTGGCCAAGCAGAACAGCGTGGCACACGACGAGTCGATCAGCGGCGCCTTTTCGGGCAATTCGGCCGACGACACCACCGACGCCAGCGACTGGAGCTCGACCCGCCAGCACAAACAGGGCGAACGGGTCAAATCGGGAAGCGCGGTCAGCGACGGCGGAACCTATACGCTGCTGCGGTTGGCCGGCGACTCGGAATCGGAGACGATCGGCACGAACTTCAACAGCGGATACGGCGCCGGCACGCGCAGCCAGGCGGCCAGCGGGAACACCTTCGGCACGTATTTCGAGAACGGAACCTACAGCCTCACCAACGGCGTCTCGGCTTCTTCGGCCGCTTACTTCTCGGCGACGTTTTCCAACCGCCAGGAGAACGACAAGGAAATCGCCTCGGCGGCGAACGACCCAGCCACGAGCTGGACCTCGATCTTCAACGCCAGCCAGAGCACGAGCGACTGGCGAATCGGCTCGAAGAATGTCTCGGCCGGCGTCGTCACCAGCGGCGCGGAGGGCTTCCTGACGCTTCAAGGCACGTCGGCCACGCGGACCTTCGACGAGTCGGCCGACCAGTGGGCACCCAGCATGTCAGGCTCGGTGTGGAACGACTGGAGCAGCGTCGCCTGGTACCTGACCTTGATGACGATCGACCAAGTGGCCACGCCGCACGGCTCCCTGGTGAACTGGCCTGGCCCGCCGAACAACGTCGACCCCTCATCGACGGCCCAGGTGAGCGAAACCACCACGGCCAGCAGCACCGTCACCGGCGTCACGACGACCAGCAACGGCGCCGGCACCACGAACTCGAATTTCAGCACCACCAACACCTTCAACGACTCGGCCTATCTCAGCAGCCAGTCGCGCTCGATGAACTCCAGAAACTGCGGGCCCCGCTCGTCGGCCGCGGCGCGCGGGTGCGCGGCCTTCTGCCGCCAAAACTCCTGCTCGTTGGCCGCGACTCGTTGGCCGCCAAATGAAACGCTTCACGCGGCGTCGGCCGTCCGTTCGGACCGCGATCGACGATCACGAAGCTTCGCAGGTTGGTGACCAGCACGATGCCGTAGGTCTTAAGGTATCCGGCCACTTGCCGGCTGTCGGCGATGGCCATCACGTCGGGCTTCATTCCCTTGACCTCGATGGCGCCGCGTTCAAGCCGAACACGCCCAAAATCGAGGGCGCCACGTCGATTGGTGCTCGACCATCCTCAGGCGATCGTTGCTCCGGGTGCCGGCCCCGGCGTCTCCTCGGCCACGGAATAGGTCTCGCTGTCACGGCCCGTATAGGCCAGGATCAACTCGGCCAGAAAGCCGATGGAGATCAGTTGTCCGCCGAGCAACAACGACGCGACGGAATAAATCAGCGCGGGACGCTGGTGCAGCGGAAGCTGATCGTCGGCGGGCCACCATTGGCCCTTGATCCAATAGGCGGTCAGATAGGCCAGCCCGATGAGGCCCAAGGCGAAGAAGCCCAGCCCCAGCGCGCCCAGGGCATGCTGCGGCCGCTGGCCGAAACCGGTGAGGAACTTGACCGTCAGCAAATCGAGAAAGCCCCGCAGGAAGCGGCGCACGCCGTACTTGGAATGGCCGAACTTGCGCGGCCGGTGCTGTATGACCACCTCGCCCACGCGAAAGCCGCGGGCGTGCGCCAGCACCGGCACGAAGCGGTGCAACTCGCCGTACAGCCGCACCTCGCGAAACACCTCCCGGCGATAACACTTCATGCCGCAGTTGTGATCGTGCAAATGCACGCCCGTCAGGCTGCTGACCAGCCAGTTGAACACGCGCGAAGGAAACACCTTGTGCCAGGGATCGTGCCGGATTTTCTTCCAGCCGCTGACGACGTCCAGCGGCCGGTTCATCTCTTCCAGAAATCGTGGAATTTCGCGCGGGTCGTCCTGCAGATCGGCGTCGAGGGTCATGATCAGCTCGCCCCGCGCGGCGCGAAAGCCGGCACTCAGCGCCGCCGCCTTGCCGAAGTTGCGGCGAAATCGCACGCCATGCACGCGCGCGTCACGCGCCGCCAGGGCCGCGATGGTCGGCCAGGAGCCGTCGGTCGAACCGTCGTCGACAAACACCAGGTCGAGGTCGTAGCCGTGCTGGCGGGCCACCTCGTCCAGCTCGCGATAGAGGTTCTCCAGGCTTTCGGCTTCGTTGTAGACCGGAATGACCGCGGAGAGCATCGCAGGGCGACAAGTCGGGTGGGAGTCGGCGAAAGGACAGTGCTGATTGTGACTAGGCCGCCCGCGATCGTAAAGCGGTGATGCCAGGCGTCAGGCGTTCAGGGTTCAGGGTTCAGGGTTCAGGGATATTCGAATTGACCTTCGACTGTTGCCTGTTGCCTATTGCCTGTTGGTGGGCCGGCGCTCGCAAGCTCGCTGGTCCCACCCTACGGCCTTCCTGAACCCTGAACCCCGAACCCTGAACCCTACGGCCTTCCTGAACCCTGAACCCCGAACCCTGAACCCTGAACCCTTTCACGTCGGCGCTCGCAAGCTCGCTGGTCCCACCCTACGGCCGCTCGTGCGGCATAGCGGGCGTAGAGGCCCATCGAGAGAAAAAGACACAGGTTGCCGGCCATCTCGCAGCCCTCTTCCAGCATCACCTCGGCTTCGCCTTTGTTGGGAACGATCCATTCCAGCTCGGCCAGCACCGCCAACGCATAGAAGCCCGCGGTCGCCAGCAGGGCCAGCACCGCATCGGGCACGCGACGCATTTGCCAGACCAGCCCGCAGCCGACGAAGGACAGCACGAGTCCGTAGCCAATCACCCACCAGACCGTGCCATCGCCGTGCAGTCGATGCCCGGTGCCTTTCGACATCAGCTCCTTGAAGGCTTCGTGCAGGCTGGCGCACTCGTCGACGCTCATCACCAGCCAACAGGCGGCGGCTGCCAGCAGCGCGGTCGGGGCATCGGCGCCGGGCGTGCGGCGTCGTATTAACCAACCCGTCAGGGCGGCCAGCGAGGCCAGTTCGAGCGTGGCGCACGAGAACCAGACCGCCAGGCTCCCTTCGCCTTCGAGATCGAAGGCCGCCACGCGGCCATCGGTGGTCATCGACGCCACGGCCGGCATCCAATTGTGCAGCGATTCGAGTACACCGATGACCGCCAGTCCGGCGCAGGCAAGCAGCGCAAACGTGCGATGTCGTCGCGGCACAAGGTCGGTGAGGCGCAACTGTTGGTCCAAGGGCATGACTCCGAAAACGTGGCCGGGAATGATAACTTGGCACGCCGTTTGGCGTAAGAGAGGTTCGATCGGCCTTGTCGGTTCGCAACGAAACACGTAGGGTGGGACCAGCGAGCTTGCGAGCGCCGGCCCACCATCGCTAGGCGTCAGGCATCAGGCATCAGGTTGTTAGTCCTGACGCCTGAAACCTGACGCCTCAAATCGGTGGGCCTGCGCTCGCAAGCTCGCTGGTCCCACCCTACCTCGGTTGTCCAGTCGTTTCCAAAACGCCAGCGGGCCCACGCCCACGCCACAATTTCGTGCGATTAACACGCCGTTGTTTACTGACGCTCTCGGCGGGCGCCGGCCTGGGTGTTTCTGCCGTCGGGGTGCTGCACGCCGCCACCCGCGATACAGTCCGCCTGGGACTGATCGGCGCCGGCGGCCGCGGCCGGCAACTGGCCAACACCATTCGTTGGACCGAGCTTGCCCGGCGTTGCGGACAGATTGTGGCGGTGTGCGATGTCAACCGAGCACGGGCGGAGCGTGTGCGCGACGAATCGTGCCCGAAAGCCGCGATTTGCGACCATTATCAGGAACTGTTCGACCGCGGCGACGTGGAGGGCGTGATCATCGCCACGCCCGATCATTGGCACACGCCGCTGCTGCTGGCGGCGCTCGACGCGGGCCGAGCGGTCTATTGCGAAAAGCCGCTCACGCTGACGATCGCGGAGGGGCAGCTCCTCGTGGACCGCGTGCGCCGCACCGGCGGCATGGTACAGGTCGGCACTCAGCAGCGAAGCGACTGGCGTTTTCGCACGGCCTGCGAGCTGGTGCGCAATGGGCGGCTGGGGCAAATCAAGCGGGTCGAAGTGACCCTGCCGACCGGCTCGCTACCGGCCACGGCCAAGGGCGGGCCCTTTCCGAATTGCCCGGTGCCCGTCGGGATAAACTGGGATGTTTGGCTCGGCCAGGCGCCGTGGGCTGATTTCTGCAAGCAGCGTTATGACCCGTTTCGCTGGTGGTTCGAGTACAGCGGCGGGTTCATGACCGATTGGGGCGCACACCACCTTGATATCGTGCATCGGGCCTTGGGCGTCGAGCACGGCGGACCGGCAAAGATCGACGCCCGCGGGCGGCTGCCCCAGATTGCCAACGGCTATAACACGCCGCGCGAGTTCGCGGTCGACTATGCTTACCCCGGCGGCGTGGCCGTCCGCGTGAAGGTGAGCGAGGAGGAGAACGGAATTCTTTTCAAGGGCGACGAGGGGCGGATTTTCGTCAACCGCGGCCGGTTGGCCGGTAAGCCCGTGGAGCGGTTGCGACTCGATCCGCTGCCGGCCAGTGCCGTGCGGCTCGACAATGAAACCCGCTACTGGGGCACGGCAACCTATATCCACCTGCGTGAATTCCTGGACTGCATTCGCACGGGCAAGCAGCCCATTTCAGACGTCATCAGTCAACACCGCTCGGCGGCAGCCTGCCATCTGGCCAATATCTCGATGCGTCTGGGCCGCGCGTTGCAATGGGACAGCCGGCGCGAAGAGTTCTTAGGCGACGCCGAGGCCGATTCTTTGGTCAGTCGCGGGCAGCGTGCCGGGTATCGGTTTGGGTGAACCCTACATTGCTTACCGCCGGCACAACCGGTTGTTGGGCGTCGGGAAACCTGCTGTAGCCGTCACTTATGGCGTAAACAGCGGCGAAGCCGTTCAAGCGACGAACCCGGCGGCGACGATGCTCGTAAGGCAGCGCAGGGTGGTGTCCTAATAGTGTGTTGCTCGTGTGCAAAGAGACACTAACCCGAAGCGTCAGCGAGGCAGAATCACCGCATTTCCTCGCTTACGCTTCGGGTTAGTGTGGGCCAGCAACACACTATTTGGACACTACCCAGCGCAGGCTCGCCTTTCTTTAAGCAGCCTTGCGCGGTACAATCCCGGCCCTTGCCCCTGTCCAGGACCCACTCACGTGTCGAAAAACGGTCGCGTTTGGCTGGCTGTCCTGGCGCTGGGCGTGGCGGGCTGCGGCATCGGACAGGGGCAACTGGCCCGCCAGATTTTCCGGCCCGGCCCGTTCGAGTATCAAAAGCAGCAGGCCGTCCGTTTCGATCCCTATGCGGAGCAAGAGACGTTTTCTCACAACCGCGACGACACCATGCGTCCTCGCGATTATTCCCGACCCATTCCCGAACCGGCCCGTGGGCGGTGGCCCCAATGGGGCGCGCCGCGGTATGGATATTGATCGTGGCCGCGCCGTAGCGTAAGCGTGCTCGCTTGCGCGCATCTGGGTTGCTCGGTTTGGGCGGTGGCTGGGGCAGAGCTTGGCCGCTACCGCCGCGATCTTCAGAATGCGCTCTGCGGCCAAGCGATGCCCCGGTTTGACGCGTCGGGGCATCGCTTGGCCGCAGAGCGTATCCTCAAGCCGGGCCGGTTCTGGCCAAGCTCTGCCCCAGCCACCGTTGCTGCCTTCGGGGTCGATCCATCCATCGACGGCTGACGGAGCACTAGCTTGTTCAGCCGGGCCGGGTATGATTGGGCATGCCTCAACCTCGCCGCACCGGCGCACGCCGCTCCGTCGCGCGTGCTCGAAAACCCCATCACGCCGCAGCGCGTGCTGACGCCGCGCCCGCCGTCGGCGAGCGCTTACAGAAGGTCATGGCCGCGGCGGGAATTGGCAGCCGCCGTCACTGCGAAGAGCTGATTCTGGCCGGCCGCGTCGAAGTCGATGGCGAGGTGGTGCCAAAACTGGGCACGCGCGTCGATGCCGAGCGGCAAGAGGTCCGCGTCGATGGCACACCGTTGCGGTCCATGCGGCGGGTCTATTATCTGGTCAACAAGCCCGTGGGCGTGGTTTCGACCAATTTCGATCCGGCGGGCCGGACGCGCGTCATCGACCTGCTGCCGGCCACCAAGGAGCGGCTGTTCACCGTCGGCCGGCTCGACCGGTCGAGCGAGGGCCTGATGCTGGTGACCAACGACGGTGAACTGGCCAACCGCCTGACCCACCCCCGCTATGGCATCGAGAAGACCTATCATGCGTTGGTGGCCGGCACGCCGAGTGCCGAAGTGTTCGAGAGCCTGCGCCGCGGCGTCCATCTGGCCGAGGGCGTGGCCCGCGTGGTCGGCATCAAGGCCAAGCGTGAACTCAAGCAAAGCACGCTGTTGGAGATCGTTTTGGCCGAGGGCCGCAACCGCGAGATTCGCCGCATTCTGGCCAAGGTCGGCCACAAGGTCTTGCGGCTCAAACGCGTGGCCGTCGGTCCCTTGCGGCTGAAAGACATCGAGCCCGGCCAGTGGCGTCCCTTGCGCCGAGAGGAAATCGAATCGCTACGGGGCCGCGCCAAGAAAAACCGATGACCTGCGACGTCAGCCAGCCGCATCTCTTTTACGCCGACGGCGCCTGGTTCGGCGCCGTGGCAGTACAAGAAAATGTTCGGCTGGCGCGCGACACCTACCGGCTGCGCGCCGAGTGCCCGGAGGTCGCTCAGCGGGTGGTGCCCGGCCAGTTCGTCATGCTGCGGCTGGCCGGTTACGACGACCCGTTGCTGGGCCGGCCATTGGCCCTGTACGATACGGTGCTCGACGGCCGTGGCGAAGCGGTCGGCATCGACCTGGTCTATTTGCTGACGGGCAAACTCACCGCGAAGCTGGCGCGCGTTTTGCCCGGCCAAAAACTGGAACTCTGGGGACCGTTGGGCAACGGTTTTGCGCCGGCACCGGCGGATCATCTCATCATGGTGGCGGGCGGCATCGGTCAGACGCCGTTCGTGGCACTGGCCCGCGAGGCGCTGGGCCGCAAAGCGTATGGTATGCCGGCCCGCTCCGCTATTTCCGTTGGAAAAGTGACGCTCTGCTACGGCGCAAGAACCTGCGACTACCTGGCGGGCATCGACGATTTTCGCGATGCGGGCGCCGCCGTTCGCTTGAGCACTGACGACGGCACGGCGGGACATCACGGCTTGGTCACCGACCTGTTGGAGCAGTTGTTGGTGGAAGAGCGCGACGTGGCCCGATGCCGCGTGGTTTGCTGCGGGCCGGAGCCGATGATGGCGGCGGTGGCCGAAATGACGGCCCGCTTCGGCGTTCGTTGCCAGGTTTCACTGGAAACGCCGATGGCCTGCGGCATCGGTATCTGTTTCAGTTGCGTGGCCCGTGTGCGCGACGACGACGGTGGTTGGGACTATCGTCGCACCTGCGTCGAAGGCCCGGTGTTCGACGCCCAGAAGATTAGCTGGTAGCTCCGCCAAGACTAAACTCGCCTTCGTCGCCCGCGTAGGTCGCGAAGCAATTCGGCGTCTCCCACAGCCGGGCTTCGACGATCGGGAACCCGTGCTCGGCGGTAAAATCGTAAATCAGCTTGGCGATGTTCTCGGCCGTGGGGTTCGCATCCATCAAGAACATCGGCTCGCCCAGTTGTTCGAGCAGCTTGACCGCCGGGTCGTCGCGGTGCAGCAGCATGCGGTGATCGAGATTGTCGTCGATCCAGCCGCTTACCACCCGCTTGATGTCGCTGAAGTCGAGCACCATTCCGCGATGGTCGAGCCGTTCGGCCTCGATCACAATCACGGCCCGGCCGTTATGGCCGTGCAGATAGCGGCACTTCCCCTCGTAGTCGAGCAGCCGGTGGCCGTAGCAGAAATCGATTTGTCGCGTGACGCGGAACATACTCGCCTAACCGCCCAACACGTCGTTGAGCACATCTTCGCTGACGTAGATCGGCAAGGGCGGGTCGCAGGTCACCGCCACCGCGATCGCGTCCGACGGCCGGGCATCGATCTCGATCAGCTCGCCTTCGTGCTTGATCCGCAAGCGAGCGAAATAAGTGTGCTCTTTAAGCTCGCTGATCACGACGCTTTGAAACTCGCCGCCCAAGTTGTCGGCCACGCTCACCAACAGGTCGTGCGTCAGCGGGCGCGGCGACATGAACCCCTTCACACGGCGGTCGATGCTCGTCGCCTCGAAAATGCCGATCAAAATCGGAAACGAACGATCGCCATCGACCTCTTTGAGATAAATGACTTGCTGATCGTTGATCTCGCTGATGATGATCCGCGACAACTCCATCTGCACGGGCATGATGCCGACCTTGCACGGTGTTTTCGTTCGTTGGTAAAGCCTGATTATAGGTTGCCGCGTCCGCCAGCGGCTAGTGGCAGGGAGCGTAGGGTGGGACCAGCGAGCTTGCGAGCGCCGGCCCACCGATTTGAGGCGTCAGGTTTCAGGCGTCAGGACAAAGAACCTGATGCCTGACGCCTGATGCCTGACGATGGTGGGCCGGCGCTCGCAAGCTCGCTGGTCCCACCCTACGGGCCAAACTGCAATTCGAGCAGCAATCGCTTGACGTCCGTCATGGCCACGGCGTCGCGCTCGATGACTCGGTTGGACGAAATGAATACCGGGGCTTCCGCGGTCTCGCGGCCCGCACTGGGCAGCCGCCCGTGACTTCCTTTGACGACACCGGCGTCGAGACCGATCACGTCCATGTAATAGCGAAAGCCGAGGGCCTTGCGGGCCAGCCGCCGGGCCACTCGCAGCTTCGGAAAACGAAGCTTGGGATCAACGACGAGCTCGGCCGGATCGTAGCCGGGCTTGCGATGAATGTCGACCGTGCGGGCATAGTCGGGCGCGAGCGCGTCATCCAGCCAGAAATAATAGGTACACCACGCGCCCGGCGCCGCCACCGCCAGCAGCTCGCCGCTACGCGGGTGATCGGTCCCGAACTCGGCCTGCTGCCGGCGGTCGAGAACCTGCTCGATGCCCTCGGTCCGCCGCAGCAGATCGGCGACGTGGTTCACGTCACGCTGCTCGCGGACGTAGACGTGGGCCACCTGGTGATCGGCCACGGCGAATGCCCGTGAGGCGCCGCAATCGAGCGTCTCCCAACCCAGCGACTCGCGCCGCACTTCGACGAAGCCGTGCTCCCGCAGCACGCGGTTGATGTGGACCGGCCGATCGACCGCCGCGATCGCATATTCGGAAAGCACGACGACGTCCGCCCCGTGGTTGCGGGCGGCGTCGATCAGCTTGCCGGCCTCGGCATCGACCGCACGCAGGTCGTCGGCGATGCGCGGATCGTTCGGCCCCAGCCGCTGCAAGTTGTAATCGAGGTGCGGCAGGTAGACGAGCGTGAGCGTGGGTTGATAATCGGCCATGACGGCCAGCGAGGCATCGGCAATCCAGCGCGTGCTGCGAAGATCGGCGCCCGGCCCCCAGAAGTGAAACAGCGGAAACGTGCCCAGCCGTTCTTGCAATCGGTCGCGCAGTTCGGGCGGCTGGCTGTAACAGTCGGGCAGCTTGCGGCCGTCGGCCGGATAGCCGGGCCGCGGCGTCACCGACCACTCCACATCGGCATACATGTTGAACCACCAGAACATTTGGGCGGTGGTGTAGGCCGCATCACGTCGCCGGCCGGCCTGATAGATGCGCTCGCCCGCCACGAGATGGTTCGATTGCCGCCAGAACAGCACTTCGGCCAGGTCGCGAAAGTACCAGCCGTTGCCCACGATGCCATGTTCGCGCGGCAAGAGGCCCGTGAGCATCGTGGCCTGTGCCGAGCACGTGACCGCCGGCAGCACGGCACCCATCGGCCGCGCGAAGCCCTCTTGAGCCAGTCGCGAGATGTGCGGCGTATCCGGGCCGAGATGGTCGTGGCTGAGTCCGACGACATCGATGACGACAAGGGGTTTGGTCATTCCGGTCGCGGTCAGGCCCGTTCATTACGCTTTCACAACGAACTATCCTACCTTCCCACCGGCGCGCTGGCGAGCGCCGGCCCGCCCGACCATCCGCCCCAGTTGGTTGACATTCGGCGCTGGCGGGCCTAACGTGTGAGAACCGTTTCCGGACGGGGCGACGGCGCACGGCCCACTGCCAGAAAAGCTCTGGAGTCTACCCGATGGAACGTCCGGCCAACGGTCATTTCCGTTCCTTCAACGACGCGGCGAAACTCGTCGTGGGAGAGAAGTCGTGAGTCGCATTGGGTTGGCTCGAATGGTGATCGCGTCGCCGGCCGCGACGTGGCCGCTGGCGATCGTCATCCAGCCGCGATCGGCTTCCGCCACCGAACCAACGTCCCCGCAGGCCGATGCCGAAGCAGTCGGCACGTCGGCGACTCCGATCACGTTGGCCCAGTTTCAACAGGCGGCGCAGATCGCCAAACTCGCCGCCGAGCATGGCATGCACGAGTTGAGCCAGCGCGCCATGCGCGAATCCCTGGCCAAGCGCCAGGCCGAAGCAAAGCTGGTCGGCGCGGAACAGTTCGAGAATGAGCAACACGAAGAGGAGAAAAAGCAATGAAACGCGGGATGGAACGTTGTGCGGACTGTTTGCCAGGTTCGGCCGCTTCCACTTTGGCGACGAATTCTTGCGGAGTCACGCGAGAGGCCCCATGATGGCGAACGGCCGGACGATGGCGATGGGGCGATTGTAACCGGGCCGGACGCCGCCTTCCAGCAGCGCCCAGGCGCATAAAAAAACCGCCAGCAGGAAGAAGCCCCGTGAGCTCAAGCCCTCGCTCGTGAATGCTTCGCGCTGCTGACGGTCGGCGAATAAGCACAAGCCTCCGTGCCGTTCGCCCGTCCTTGGATGTTCTTTCCATCGGTCGAGAAACGGCGTGCCGTGCAGTACAGCTATGCGGCGGATGCCGAATTGCCCTAGAATGCATAGCTTGCCGTGAAAGGGCGGCGATCGCGGTATAATAGGATGGTTGTGCGGGCAGGTTGAAGGGTTCAGGGATTCAGGATTCAGAAAGATGCGAGTGTGGGTCGTCGCCGCTGCCGTCCTTTACGCCCTCCCGCACGCTGTGGCACAGGATAGCAGCCCGCCAAACTGGCTTGTCGGCCCCGAGTTGCTCCGCCAGCGGCAGCAGCCGGTGACCATCACTTGGGACGGCGTGGCCATGCGCGACGGCCTGGCCGATCTTTCCAAGGCCGAGCAAGTCGCCATGCTGCTCGATCGCCGCATTGACCCGGGCCGGCCGATCGATCTGTCGGCCATGCGCGAGCCGCTCGACAAACTGCTCGTCCAAATCGCGCGGCAGGCCGAGGCCGAAGTGATCTGGCTGGGGCCGCTGGCGTATGTCGGACCGCATGATGCAACCGCCCGGTTGCGGACGCTCTCGGCGTTGCGGGCGGCGGATGTGCTGGCGTTGCCGAAGGAAAAGCGAACTATCTTTCAACGCCAGGCACCCATGTCTTGGGCCATGCTTGCCGAACCGCGCAAGCTGGTGGCCGACCTGGCGGCCGAAGCCGGCGTGGCCATCGGGCCCTTGGAACGGATCGACCACGACCTGTGGCCGGCCGCCGACCTGCCGCCCTTAAGCTGGACCGATCGGCTCACGCTGCTGGCCAACGAGTTTGACCTGACATTCGAGTTTGCCGGCGACAGGCAAGTGCGTCTCACGCCCGTTCGAAGCCCGGTTGTCATCGAACGCGTTTACGCCTCTGGAAGTGGAGCGGAACGAGCCGCCGCGCGCTGGCGGAAGCTCGCGCCGCAGGCGCAGGTCGAAGTCGATTCCGGTAAAATCGTCGTTCGCGGGCGCCTGGAAGATCACGAACTCCTGGTGGCGAAAAAGCCGCCGCCCTCGTCGGCGCCTGCTGCCGGAGTCGAAGTCTACACCATGAAGATCGAAAGGCAGCCGTTGTCCGCAATTCTCGACAAGCTGCGGCAGCAATTGTCGATCGACATCCGCGCCGACGACGACGCGCTAGAGAAGGCAAAACTCAGCATCGACCGCCCGGTTTCGTTCAAGGTCGAGCGGGCCAGTCTGGATGAACTGCTCCGGGCCGCTTTGCATGCCGCCGATCTCGACTTCGTGCGCAAGGGCAAGGCCTACCTCGTCGTGCCGATCAGCCCGGCTGGACCCGCAAAGTCGGATCGCTAGGCCGTTTTCGCGGCCGGCCACGGTCGACGCGCACCACGTTCGCGGGCAAGCTCTGGTTGAGATCGCCCACGATCTCGCGGGGGTGCTTTACCAGCGTGCAGCCGTTGGGCATCTCCTGGCCGCTGCCCATCAGTACATCTGCGCCCAAAAGCGCGCCGTGCCCCAGGCAACCGCCCAGCAAGCGGGAGCCGCAACTCACCGTGCGACCCTCGAAGTTGACGCTGATGTTGCCGCGGAGATTGATGTCGAAGATGCCGCTGGCCGGACACATCGCCGCGCCCCGTCCCAACACGGAGAGTTGAGTGAAGTAGGCCCCGATGTGCCCTTCTTCGCCCACGACGCAAGATCGCACGGTCACGTTGGCGTTGACGGTCGCCTTTTCGCCCAGCGTCGACAGTTCGACGAGCGCTCCCGGACCGATCTCCACGCGGTCGCCCAACACCGCGCCGCGCACCACGGCATTCGGGCCGATCCGCACGCCGCGGCCCAGCACCGACCACTCGACATGCGCGGTCGGGTGTACTTTGCAGCCCGGCCCGGCAAGGTAGGTCTTGCCACGCAGCCGGCTGGGCCAGAGGCTGCCTGCCCGCCACACGATGCGCATGGGCAGCGTTGCCGTTCGATACTTGGCCTTCTTGGCCGATTGCAGCACGAAGCTGGGAATGCCCAGGATGTTCGCCGACAACAGCGACGACCAATGCTGCACCGGGCATAGGGCCACGGTCGACATGGGCAGGGAATAGCTCCCCGAGGCGTCGAAATGCCGGTTCACTCGCCAGCGCCGCACGGTGACGTAGTGTGGAATGCGGATCAATTCGGTCTGGTCGCCGGCCGGGGTGGCGGTGTCCCAATCGCTCAGGAAGTACAGATCGTAGGCGTGTACGCTTGTGCCATCGGGTTGTTGCACGGTGCGGCCTTGAAAGCTGGGGACGAACCGCTGGGTGAGCGGCGAGACCGGCAACGCGGCGGCAAAGTTCCCGCGGCATTTCTGGCCTTCTCGCCTGGCGACCTCATTTCGACGCCGGGCGACGGCCAGGAACCGTTGTGCGGCGTGATAGGTGAAATACACATCGTCGTAGACCAGCAGGCATGGTTGCCGGCGGGCCTGCCCAAGGTCGTCGATCGTCTCCACCTGGCAACCCAGGTCTTCCAGAATGCTCTGCTGATGATCGCGCAGCCGGCGATTGTGGACCGGCATCTCGCCGACGGGATCATCGAAGGGACTCACCCGCCGACCGGTCTCCAGGATATAGGCTTGCATGCTTTGCCGCCGGTGAATGGGACCCCCGAATTCTGGCGCGGCCGCCGTGGTGGGGTTATGCCGCGTCAGTTATCGGCAAAAGAGAAGCGAAGCTTGAATCGTTTTTCGCCGGCAAATGGAGGACCGCCGACGTGGCCCGGCACGGCAGACTGGCAAAGCGCGGCAAGCTGCATGCGTACACATCTCGCGCGTCCGCCGCGTAGCGGCGAGATAGTTTAGCCGTGGGGCGCAAAGCCCACGGTACCGATGCGGTAGATGAGGCAAGCCGCGTAAGCGGCGACAGAGGCATCGCACCACGCGTTCTGTCGCCGCTACGCGGCTGCGCGGATCGTTGGCGTGCCTCTTCCGTGGGCTCGCGCTAAACTCTACCGTCCCTACGGGACTGGGAAACGCAATGGCCGCGACGCGGCGTCGGACTTGTGTAGAACAACGAGGGTTGCCAGCCTCGGCTATCGAATGCCGCACCTTCGGTGCTGGATCGGGGCGGTGACCCTACTTGTTGCCCAGCCGGTTGGTGACGGCTGCGAGGTGCTCGCGAAGGAACTCCGCCAGCTCGTCGGCGGAGACTTCTTCCGTCAAGCGGAACTTGAGCTTCACAACATCTTTATCCGGCCGGTCGGTCACCAATTCGCGATCGGCGCCCAGGGAGGCCATGCGGCCCAGGGCAAAACGGTTCTTGGGACCGGTCAACACCAGGTCGAGGGCCGCGGGTTTCTTGGTGTGGATCGTGGCCCACGGCTCGCCGGGGCCGTTGATAAACAGGTGGACCACCTGCTGGTTGTTCCACAGGAATTGGCCTTCGGGAGCCGTCTCCGCCAACAGCTCGCAAAGCTCTTCCAGCACTTCCGTTTCCCACGAAACCTTCTTGCCGGGCGGAAAACCCTTCCGCGACAAGTGCCATTTGCGGCCCAGCACTTTCCAGGGCATCACGTCTTCCGGCTGCTGCTGCACGCGCTCGGTGAATGCCCGAAAACCCTCGACGGCCCGCTCCAAAAACTGCCAGAAGGCCGGCCGGTCGATCTCTTCATACGCATGCACGGCCAACTGCACCTCTTGCCACGGGCCGCGAAGCTGCTTGCACTTCACGCGCGGCTCGCTGCCATAGACCGGCAGGTGGTGCATTTCGTTGAGCGGTTTCAGATCGAGCTGGCTTACCAGGTCTTCGCGCTGAAAGGTGCGCTTGGCCACGCGGAACTTCAGCTTGAGCAGCCACTCTTCGCCGGTGATGGCGTGCAGGAACCAGCCGTCGGTCTTGCGCGAAGCACAAATCTCGACGATCGTGCGGGCGTTCCAATTCGTGGGACTGAACTCGCCCAGCTCATGAATGCGATCGACCACCGCGGCCAGAATCTTGCCTTCCCAACGGCAGGGCAGCCCGCTACGGCCGACACGATCCTGCGTGTGCCACCGGCGGCCGTCCCGCTCCCACGGCATCTGGGCTTCTTTGCCGACCTCGGTGATATCGAGGTCTTCCGGCCGCTTTTCTTCACGGGCGGCGAAGTCGTGGGGCCTGCGCTCGACGTGCGGCCCCGCGGCCAGCACGGGCGCCAGCATCTCGCCGGTGTACGAGCGATAGAGGTGGCTGGGGCAGAGCCTGGCCTGAGAAGACGCTGCGATTATTTCCGCGTTAGGGCCAGGCGATGCCCCGGTGGGCGCACTCCGGGGCATCGCCTGGCCGCGACGTCTCTTGGCTCCGCCAGGCGATAACTGGCCAGGCTCTGCCCCAGCCACCGCTTTTTTGGTCCGCTTTGCGTGGGCGACGATATCCTCGGGCGTGCCCGCCGCGACGATGTGCCCGCCGCCGTCGCCGGCTTCCGGTCCCAGGTCGATCACCCAGTCGGCCGTCTTGATCACGTCGAGATTGTGCTCGATGACGACCACCGTGTTGCCCAAGTCGACGAGCCGATTGAGCACGTCCAAAAGCTTGGCCAGATCGTCGAAGTGCAGTCCGGTCGTCGGCTCGTCGAGCAAGTAAAGCGTCTGCCCAGTGTCGGGCCGCGACAGCTCGGCGGCCAGCTTCACGCGCTGGGCCTCGCCGCCGGAAAGCGTCGGCGCCGCTTGGCCCAGACGGATGTAATCGAGTCCCACGTCGCAGAGCGTTTCCAGCACGTGACGGACCTTGGGAATGTTCTCGAAGAGCCTGGCTGCCCGGCCGCAGGGCATGTCGAGCACGTCGGCGATGCTCTCGCCCTTGTAGCGGACGGCGAGCGTCTCCTGGTTGTAGCGGCGGCCGCGGCATTCGTCGCACTCGACCCACACGTCGGGCAAAAAGTGCATCTCGATGCGAAGTTGGCCGTTCCCTTCGCACTTTTCGCAGCGGCCGCCGGGCACGTTGAAGCTGAACCGCCGTGGCGTGTAGCCGCGCAGCTTCGCGTCGGGCAACTGCGAGTACAGCCCGCGGATCAGCTCGAACACACCGGTGTAGGTCGCCGGGTTCGAGGTGGGCGTGTTGCCCAGCGGCTGCTGATCGACGCGGATCACCTTGTTGATCAACTCGACACCGCGGATGGAATCGTGCGGCGCGGGAAAAGTCCGGGCCCGGTGCAGCTTGCGGGCCAGCGAGGCGTAGAGCACGTCCTCCACGAGCGAGCTTTTGCCGCTGCCGCTGACGCCGGTGATGGCCGTGAGCGTGCCCAGCGGAATCCGGGCGTCGACGCCGCGCAAGTTGTTGTGCCGCGCGCCGATCACCTCGAGCCAACCTCCGCCGGGCGGTTCCGGGAACTCCAAGACCGTCTGCACCGCTTCATTCGACAGCGGCACACCCCGCCGCGCCACCGCCTTGGCCACGCGCGCGAATGACTCCGATTTTGCATATTCACCGTTCGTCGCGGCGTTCTTCTTCGCTTTCCCTCTCTCCTTCTCCCCTTCTCTCCCTCGCTCCTTCTCTCCCTCTCCGCCACGGAGTGTCGGAGCTACGGCCATCCGTCGATTCACGGGTACGCCGATCGCCTTCGCGCCCGACAAATATGGTCCCGTGACCGATCCCTTCTGTTTGGCCACCTCGGCCGGTGTGCCACGGGCGACAATCTCGCCGCCGTGTTCGCCGGCGCCCGGTCCGAAATCGAGAAGCTGATCGGCGCTCTCCACCACTTCGCGGTCGTGCTCGACCATCAGCAGCGTGTTGCCGAGGTTGCGAAGTCTCATCAGGGCCTTCAGTAGCCGGCGATTGTCGCGCGGGTGCAGCCCGATAGTCGGCTCGTCGAGCACATAGAGCACGCCGGTCAGGCCGCTGCCCACTTGGCTGCCCAGCCGGATGCGCTGGGCTTCGCCGCCGGAGAGCGTCGGCGCGCCACGGTGCAGCGTCAGGTATTCCAGCCCAACGTCGACCAGAAACTGCAAGCGGTTCGTCACCTCGCGCAGCAGTTCGCCGGCGATCTTTCGCTCGGAACCGGTGAGCTTGAGGCCCGACGTCTGCTTGAGCAGGTCGCCCAGAGGCGTGCGGCAAACTTCGTCCATCGTCTGCCCGCGAAAACGCACGGCGGCGGCGGCGTCGCGCAGGCGGCTGCCGCCGCACGTGGAGCACTCCACCTGGTCGACCAAGTGGTCGAGCCGGCTGCGCAACAGGGGCGACAGGCGCGACGCTTCTTCGAGTGCCGGATAGACGCCCTTGTATTGGAAGCGGTAGAGCGGCTGGCCGGTCTTGCGTTTGCCTTCGACTGCCTCGCTTGCGCTTCGGGTTGGTGTCGGATAGACGGGTATCCAATCTTCGCCCGTGCCGTGCAGCACGAGGCGGCGATGCCGTGCGTTGAGCTGGTCGAACGGCACGTCGATCGGCACGCCCGTATGCGCCGCAAACGCTTCCACCAGCGGCCGGAAATACGGATTCTCCGGCTCCGGCCAGACGGCCACCGCCCCTTGCGCCAGGCTCAACTTCGGGCCGCGCAAGAGCGAGGCCGTGTTCGCTCCGGTCTGCGTGCCCAGTCCTTCGCACGACGGGCACCAGCCCAGCGAGCTGTTGAACGAAAAATGGTGCGGTGTGAGCGGCTCGAAGCTGCGGCCGCACTTGTCGCAGGCGAAGTGCTGGCTGTGGATTTCGGTGGGCCAGTTCTCTTCGGCCACGTCGTCGACCGGATAGGCGACGTGCAGCACGCCGCGGCCCAGGCTGAGCGCGCTTTCGATGCTGTCGGCGATGCGGGAGCGGTTGTTCGTCCGCACGACGTTGCGGTCGATCACCACCTCGATCAGGTGTTTGCGGCGGCGGTCGATCTTGGGCGGATCGTCGACGGAATGCGTCACGCGATCGATGCGCATCCGCTGCCAGCCGGCCTCGCGCAGTTCTTGCCACAGCGTTTCGTAGTTGTCGCCGACCTGAATCTCCAGCGGCGCCATGAGCAACAGCTTGGTTCCCTCGGGATTGGCCATGACCTTGTCGATCACCTCGTCGGCCGACTGCGTGCCGATCGGCACGTCGCAATCGGGGCAGTGGGCTTTGCCCAGCCGAGCGAAGAGAATCCGCAGATAGTCGTAAATCTCCGTCACGGTGCCGACGGTCGAGCGGGGAGTGTGCCCCAGGTGCTTCTGCTCGATGGCGATGGCCGGCGAAAGTCCCTCGATATGCTCGACCTGCGGCTTTTGCATCTGGCCCACAAACTGCCGCGCGTAGGAGCTGAGACTTTCGACATAGCGCCGCTGCCCTTCGGCGTAGATGGTGTCCATCGCCAGCGAACTTTTGCCCGAACCGCTTTGCCCGCAGCAGACGGTGATCTGATCGCGCGGAATTTCCACGTCGATCGACTTGAGGTTGTGCTGCCGCGCACCCCTGACTCGGATTGCAGTGCTGTAGCCGAATTCGTGAGAATTCGGGCTTCTGCCACGCTTCTCCCGAACTCTCACGCGTTCGGCTACGTCGCCGTTCAAGTGCCGTGCCAGCGCCCGTCCCGTGTGCGACTCCGCGGCCTGCATCACCTCCTCCGGCGTGCCGGCGGCGACAATCCGGCCGCCCTCGTCGCCGCCTTCGGGACCGAGGTCGATCAGCCAATCGGCCGTCTTGATCACGTCCAGATTGTGCTCGACCACCAGCACCGTGTTGCCGGCGTCGACGAAGTCGTGCAGCACCTTGAGCAGCATGCGGATGTCGGCAAAGTGCAGGCCGGTCGTCGGCTCATCCAAGAGATAGAGCGTTTTGCCGGTGCTCTTTTTCACCAGTTCGCGGGCCAGCTTGATGCGTTGGGCCTCGCCACCCGAAAGCGTCGGCGAGGGCTGGCCCAGCTTGAGATAATCGAGTCCCACGTCGTGCAGCGTTTGCAGTTTGTGCCGCACCTTGGGAATGTTTTGGAAGTGATCGAGCGCTTGTTGGACGTCCATCTCTAATACGTCGGCGATCGACTTGCCCTTGAACTTCACTTGCAGCGTTTCGCGGTTGAAACGGTGCCCTTCGCACACCGGACACGTGACCCAGACGTCGGCCAGAAAGTCCATTTCCAGCCGGTTCGAGCCGTTCCCTTGGCACGCTTCGCAGCGGCCGCCTTCGACGTTGAAGCTGAACCGCCCCTCCTGATAGCCGCGGGTCTTCGACTCGGTAAGCTGGGTATACAGCTTGCGAATATCGTCGAACACCTTGATGTACGTCGCCGGATTCGACCGCGGCGTGCGGCCGATGGGCGATTGGTCGATGGCGATCAGCTTGTCGAGATGCTGCAGGCCCTCGATCCGCTCGTGCCGGCCCGGCTCGCCGTCGCCCTTGTTCAAGTCGCGGTGCAGGGCCTCGACCAGAATGCCGTTGACCAGCGAGCTCTTGCCCGAACCGCTCACGCCGGTCACGCACACAAACGTGCCCAGTGGAATCTCGGCGTCGATATTCTTGAGGTTGTTCTGAGCGGCGCCGATCACCTTGAGCCACTTGTCGTTGGTCGGGCGGCGGCGAGCGGGCACGGCAATCTGCAAGTCGCCGGCGAGGTATTGCCCGGTCAGGCTCCGCTTTTCGCCGCAGATTTGAGCGACGGAACCGGCCGCGACCACTTCACCGCCGCGCACGCCGGGGCCGGGGCCGAAGTCGATGATGTGGTCGGCGGCCCGCATGGTGTCTTCGTCGTGCTCGACGACGACCACCGTGTTGCCCAGGTCGCGGAGCCGCGTGAGCGTGTCGAGCAGGCGATCGTTGTCGCGGGGGTGCAGGCCGATCGACGGCTCGTCGAGAATATACAGCACGCCGACCAGTCCGCAGCCGATTTGCCCGGCCAGCCGGATGCGCTGCGACTCGCCACCGGAGAGCGTGGGCGCGGTGCGGTCGAGCGTCAGGTAGTTGAGGCCCACATTGGTCAAGAAGCCGAGCCGGCCGCGGATCTCCTTGAGCACTTCGGCGGCGATGATCTGCCGCGTGGCGTCGAGTTCGAGTTCGCCAAAGAAATCGACGGCGTCGGACACGGCCAGCGAGCAGACCTCCGGAAGCGACTTGGCCTGGCCGTTGAAGCGGGGATGCCGCGAGGCGAGCGTCACGGCGCGGGCCTGTTCGTTCAGCCGGGCGCCGCCGCACTGGCTGCAGCCGATCACCCGCATGTATTTTTCCAACTGGCGTCGCTGCATGCCGCTCTTGCTGTTGCGATATCGCGAGACCAGTTCGGGGATGATGCCGTCGAACTTGCCGCCGTATTTGTGAACGCCGCCCCCGTGCTTCCACGTGTAGGTAATGTGCAGGTCGCCCGTGCCCCAGAGCAGCAGCCGCACCAGCGCCGGGTCGAGCTTGTTCCAGGGCGTTTCCAGCAGCACGCCCGGATCGAGGCCGTGGTTTCGCTCGATGGTTTCGGCGACGCCCTCGTAGAGATGCCGCTTCCATCGGCCGAGGTCGTCCCAAGGACCGATCAGTTCCACCGCACCTTCTTTGATCGAAAGGCGGCCGTCGGGAATCAGCAGCTCGGCGTCGAAGCTATAGACTTCGCCGAGTCCGTCGCACGACAGGCACATGCCCTGCGGACTGTTGAAGCTGAAGAGCTGCGGGCTGGGCGGCTCGAAGCTGATGCCGCATTCGGTGCAGGCATAGTCGGCCGAGAAGTGCAGATCGTCGGCCGGTCGGCCGCGACGCCGCTTTATAGGCGCGGCGGGTTCGTCGTCTTCTTCGGAGGATGGCCTTCCTAGGCCGTCACCCCGACGCGACGGGCTAGGAAGCCCATCCTCCGATTGCGGATCGCCCGGCAGCGCGTTCTCTACGGACGAACCACGTCCCACGGCCGCGATCAACGTACCCTTGCCGATCTTCAGCGCCAGCTCGACCGCTTCGGCCAATCGCGGCCGCAACGTCGGCCCAGCCACCAGCCGGTCGACGACCACCTCGATGTTGTGCCGCATCTGGCGATCGAGCTTGAGGTCGTCGCTCAGCGAGACGACGGTGCCATCGACGCGTGCCCGCACGAAGCCTTGCTTGAGCAGGTCGACAAATAGGTCGCGATACTCGCCTTTCTGGGCCTTGATGATCGGCGCCAGAATCAGAAACTTGCTGCCGGCCGGCAGTGTGCCGATGCGGTCGATAATCTGGTCGCGTGTCTGGGCGGTAATCACGCGGCCGCACTTCGGGCAATGTCCCTGGCCGGTGCGGGCGTAGAGCACGCGCAGGTAGTCATAAATCTCGGTGATGGTGCCGACGGTCGATCGCGGGTTCTGGCCGCTGGTCTTTTGCGAGATGGAAATCGACGGGCTTAGCCCCGAAATGAGATCCACGTCCGGCTTCGGCATTTGCCCCAGGAACTGCCGGGCAAAGCTGGAGAGACTTTCGACGTAACGCCTTTGCCCTTCGGCATAAAGGGTATCGAAGGCCAGCGAGCTTTTGCCGGATCCGCTGACGCCCGTGAAGCAGATCAGCCGGTTTCGCGGCAGCGTGAGGCTGACGTCGCGGAGGTTATGTTCGCGGGCGCCTTTGATGACGATATCGGCAGCGGGCATCAGGAAAGCCGGACGTGAGAAATCCGTTTCGAGTTTGCGGTGGGTCGGACCTTGGATTTTAGAGCAGAACGACCGAGGCAGGAAGGGGAGGCGGTTGGGTTTTCGGTCTCAGCCGGGCAGTCGATGCGATCTTGCTTGGGCCTGAACCCGAATGCGTTCCTTTCGGGGGACAGATGCGTCACGTTTGACGCATTTGGCGTCGTCAAGTCATTACGGCAGTAACGCCAGTTGGATCTTGATGGCTTCGCTCACGGCCTGCAGGTCGGCGCGCGACAGCCGGCCGACTCGATTCCGCAGGCGGGTCTTCGCAGCCGTTGTCAGTTGGTCTGCCATAGCCTTTTGCTTTTTGCCGCGCACCGTGACAATAGCCTCGCTGGGATACAGTTGCGACACGCTCGTCGTGAGCGGCACCACCTGCACGCGGTTGAGGTGCTTGTTGGAGGCATCGTTGCTGACGATCACGGCCGGCCTTTCCTTGCGAGCTTCGCCGCCGACCGCGCCACCGAAGTTGACCCACCAAACATCACCGCGTCTCATCGCCGACGTCTCCGATGAGGCCTTCCACCCATTCCGCCGCTTCGTCTTCCCGGACCTCATCGCGGGCCATTTGACGGTACGCCGCGTTCAGGTCGGCCCCGATCACGTGCGGCCGCACCAGCGACTCGATAAAACCGCTTATCCGTCGCCGCCCGACGACGGTATATAGACCTCGATAGACGCGCTCATCAAGCGTGATCGTCAGCTTTTTTTGCATCGCTCCTCCCTCTCGCTGGAACCCGTATACGTGTTAGTATACGTGTTATGCGACCAGAAACAAGCGATGCACAGCAAACGTTTGACGCGACCGGCCGCCGCCGTTAAATTAGCGCACTACTGGGGCTCCCTGGGAGAACCGAACATGGCACGGAAGAAAATCGCCCGCCGTGGCAAGCATGCGCCGGCAGGCAAGGTCGCCTCAAATACCATCTACCAGTTCAAGATCACCTTGATCGGCTCGAAGCCTCCAATCTGGCGGCGGATCGAAGTCGAAGACGGCCCGCTCGACAATCTGCACGGGCACATCCAAAGGGCCATGGGCTGGACCAATTCGCATTTGCACCAGTTCGACATCGGGGGCGAGCAGTACGGCGAGCCGGAACTTCTCGACGACGGCTTCGGCGGTTCCGAGTGCCACGACTCGCTCGAAACCACGATCGGCGAGATCGTGCCCAAGAACGGGAAGCCGTTCCGCTTCAAATATGAATACGACTTCGGCGACGGCTGGGAGCACGAGATTCTGTTCGAGGGCTGTTGCGATCGTGAGGCGAACGCGCGGTATCCGCGGTGCGTCGAAGGCAAGCGTGCCTGCCCGCCGGAGGACGTCGGCGGCCTGTGGGGCTATCAAGACTTCCTGGAGGCGTTGGCCGATCCGAAAAGCCCGCAACGTGCGGAGATGCTCGAATGGGTCGGCGGCGAGTTCGATCCCGAAGCCTTCGATCCCGCCGCAGCGACGAAGGCCATGCAGAGGGCCACGCCGAACTGACGCGAGATGGAGTTAGAGCGGCGCATCGGCCGAATTCACGGCAGCAGATCGCGCAACACGAACTCGACGCCGCGGAAGCGTGGGCTGGTGAAACGGTTTCGCAGACCGTGGGGGCGCATGACGCTGTATCGCCCGGAGCGCGGTTTGGTATACACGACAAGCCGCTTGGCCTTGAGATCCACGATCCACAACTCGCGAATGCCCGCCCTGGCGTAGAGCGGCGCCTTGACCTGAGTATCGTAAGCCAGCGAGCTGTCGGCCACCTCGATCAGCACCTGCACCTGCCGCGGCAGAGGATGGGCGTCGACATAATCATCGTCTCGCGGAACCAGCAGGGCCACATCTGGGTTGAGCTCTGACCAGTCGGGAATGACGACGGGGCATTGGACGCTCAACTGTGTCCGACCCGCCAGCAAGTTGCCGAGCACCCGGTCGAGCCTGCGCACGCAGGCCGCGTGAGGACTGCCGATCGGGCTCATGGCGACGATTTCTCCTTCGATCAATTCAAGGCGATCGTCCTCGCGCAGGATGCCGGTCTCGACCATTTGGTCGTATTCGGCGACGCTGAAAAGACGGCGTGAAGGTTGGATCGACATGGCTCTTCTGACTCCGCAACGAACACGCAAGGGATCCGCTCCACAGAATTGTCAACGCTCAATCTTGCAGTCGGGAAAACGCCGCCGGATTTCCTCGCTGCCAGCGACCGTCACACGCGTCGAGGTTAGGCCGAGGATCGTCAATGCAGGAAACGACTGCAACAATAAAAGTGACCACACGCAATGAGAAATGCGGGAAGTGATGGTACATACACGCGCTCCTGTAATGCGAGAATGAACGGGTTCCGAGCGGCGCGAACGCCGACTCGCGCATTCGCCTCAGTCTATCAGTCCCACCGATTGGCGGCAAAGAGCACCGATCGTCGGGGCCTGTCCGAATGCCCGGCAGCAGCCGCGACGCCTACGCCGCGATGTCGGCTTCGGAATCGCAACGCCGTCTTTCTGGGAGTTGAGCCATGAAAAGCCTAATAGGCTGTCTCTTGTTTGCGCGTCTGTCGTGGGTGGCCGCCTTCGAAGCGGAGGACGGCTGGGCGCGCTTCGACACGGCAGGCTGGGGGCCTGAAAGCGGGCCTGGAACGAAGTTTTGAACGGTGGTTTCGGGCCGCGGTGCGACGGCGCTACCCCGATTTAGCCGAATCTATTAAGCTGCTACCATGCAGACCGCACAGCCGACGAACTTCGCCGATCGCCTCATCGCCGCGGTGCGCGGCAAGCGCAACCCGGTGGTGGTGGGGCTCGATCCGCGGCGGGAGCAGCTTCCGCCGTCGTTGACGACCGGCATCGCCCTGGGCGATCGCGCGGCGCTGGCACGGGCGTACTTCCGCTTTTGTGCCGACGTGGTCGATGTCGTGGCGCCGCTCGTGCCCGCCGTCAAGCCGCAAGCGGCGTTCTTCGAGCAGCTTGGCCCCGACGGCATGGCGGCGCTGGGCGAAGTGGTCCACCACGCGCGGCAGAAAGGGCTGCTCGTCATTCTCGACGGCAAGCGAAACGACATCGGCAGCACGGCCACGGCCTACGCCGATGCCTACCTCGGTGAATCGAGCGCCTGGCAGGCCGATGCCCTGACCGTCAGCCCTTATCTGGGGGCCGACAGCCTGCAGCCCTTCGTCGATGTGGCGGCCGCGCGCGGGGCCGGGCTGTTCGTGCTGGTGAAGACCTCGAATTCCGGCGGCGGACAGTTTCAAGACCTCGTCGCCGACGGGAAATCGCTTTACGGGCACGTGGCCGAGTTCGTCGAGCAGCTCGCCGGCAGCACGGCCGGCGAGCACGGTTACGGGGCGGTGGGCGCGGTGGTCGGTGCGACGTATCCGGAACAGCTCAACGAACTGCGCTCGGCGATGCCCAGCGCCTGGCTGCTCGTGCCCGGCTACGGCAGCCAGGGAGCGACGGCGCGCGACGTGGCCGGCGGCTTCGGCGAGGATGGGCTGGGCGCGGTGGTCAACAACTCGCGCGGCATCCTGTTCGCGTATTCCCGCCGCGGCTACGACGAGCGGTTCGGACCCGCGCGCTGGCAAGAAGCGGTGGCCGCCGCCACGCAGGAGATGATCGACGAGCTGCGCAGCGAAACGAACGCGGGAAGACTTTAGTTGCTCGGACCACTTTACGCCCACTCCTCCGGCAGCCAGGGATATTCCTTCGTCACCCGCTCATGAGACTCCGCCCAGCTTTTCACCTGCTCGACGAGGGCCTCGACGGATTTCTGGAACTGCTCGCGCTGTTCGGGCATGATCGTTACCAAATCGGTTCTCGCGGATTTCAGGGATTACTCGCTCAACAGCGCGTCCAGGCCGCCGGCCGACGACTTGGCGCCCTTGCCGTCGGAACCGTGGCCATCCTTGCCGCTCTCCAAAAGCGGGAAGGCCTTGGTCAGCACTCGCTCCTTCTCGCGGGCCAGATCGACCAGGGCCTCGGGCTTGATCCGCACTTCCGAGTCCTGGTAGGTCTTGAAGCCCGTGCCCGCCGGCACCAGGTGACCGAGAATCACGTTCTCCTTCAGGCCGACCAGCGTATCCACCTTGCCGGCCAGGGCCGCCTCGGTGAGCACCTTGGTCGTCTCCTGGAAGCTGGCGGCCGAAATGAAGCTGGCACTTTGCACCGATGCCTTGGTGATGCCCAAAAGCTGCGTGCTGGCGGTGGCCGGCTTGGGCCGCGTGCCCTTGGCCGCCTCGCCGCCCAATGCCTCGATCTGCGCGTTCACCTGCTCCAAGGTGTCCTTGGGCACGATGGCTCCCACGGCGAAGTCGCTGTCGCCCTTTTCCGTGATCCGCAAGCAGCCCGACAGACGCTGGTTGACCGCGCGGAACTCGAACTTGTCCATCACGCTGCCCGGCAACAGGCCGGTGTCGCCGACGCTTTCAATCCGCACCTTGCGGAGCATCTGGGCCACGATGATCTCGATGTGCTTGTCGTCGATTTCGACGCGCTGGCTGCGATAGACGTTCTGGATTTCGCGCACCAGATAGTGCTGCACGGCCTCTTCACCCGAAATCCGCAAGATGTCGTGCGGAACCAACGGCCCGTCGACCAGCGCCTCGCCGGCGCGCACGAAGTCGCTGGCGTGAACGCGCAGGTGCTTGCCGTGCGAAACCAGGTGCTCGCGCTCGATGCCGCTTTCGCTGCGGACGATGATCGTCCGTTTGCCGCGGCGCTTCTCGCCCAACAACTCGACGCTGCCGTCGATCTC
The DNA here is from genome assembly GCA_035533075.1 of Pirellulales bacterium. Classification (NCBI taxonomy): domain Bacteria; kingdom Pseudomonadati; phylum Planctomycetota; class Planctomycetia; order Pirellulales; species Pirellulales bacterium. The sequence continues at coordinate 35,211 of DATLUO010000174.1, forward strand.
GGCGATCACGGCCGGGTCTTTCGGTTTGCGGGCCTCGAAGATTTCCGTCACCCGCGGCAGACCGCCGGTGATGTCCTGCGTGCCTGACACCTCGCGGGGCGTCTTGGCCAACAAGGTGCCGGCCCCCACCTGGTCGCCCTCGTTGACCTCGATGTGGGCCTTTTCGGGCAAATAATAGAAGTCGAGAATCTTGCCGCCGGCGTCTTCCAAGATGACCTGCGGGTGCAGATCGCCCTTGTGCTCCATGACCATGCGGCGAATGTGCCCGCTGGGATCCTTCTCCATGCGGAGCGTTTCGCCCTCGATCACGTCCTCGTAGCGGACCTTGCCGCCCACCTCGGCCAGAATCGGGATGCTGTGCGGGTCCCATTGGCACAGCACGGCGCCGGCCTGCACCTCCTGATTCTCTTCGACCTTGAGCACGGCACCGGCCGGGATCTCATACTTCTCCAACTCACGGCCCTTGGGATCGCTCAAGGCGATTTCGCCGTTGCGCGCCAGCACGATCTGCTGCCCTTCTTCGTTGCGCACGAGCTTGAGCCGTGCGAACTTGGCGATGCCCGCCTTCTTGGCGCGAATCTCGCTTTCTTCCACGGCACGAGCTGCGGTGCCACCGATGTGGAAGGTGCGCATCGTCAACTGCGTGCCCGGCTCGCCGATGCTTTGGGCCGCGATGATGCCCACGGCCATCCCTTCCTCGACCAGCGAGCCCGTCGAAAGGTCCATGCCGTAGCACAGCCTGCAAATGCCCAGCGAAGCGTCGCAGGTCATCGGGCTGCGGACCTGGATTTTTTCCAGGCCCATCTCTTCGACCCGGCGGGCGATCTCGACGGTGATCAGCTCGTTTTCTTTGACGACCACTTCGTCGGTGATCGGGTTGACGATGTTGGCCCGGCTGACGCGGCCGCGGATCGAGTCGGCCAGCCGCACCTCGACCTTCTCGCCGCGGTAGATCACGCCCTTGGTGATGCCCTGCGTGGTGCCGCAGTCCTGCTGGGTGATGACCACGTTCTGGGCCACGTCGGCCAGCTTGCGGGTGAGGTAGCCGGAGTCGGCCGTCTTCAAGGCGGTGTCGGCCAGACCCTTGCGGGCACCGTGCGTGGAGCTGAAATACTCCAGCACGGTCAGGCCCTCGCGGAAGTTGGCCTTGATGGGCGTCTCGATGATCTTGCCCGAAGGCTTGGCCATCAGGCCGCGCATGCCGGCCAATTGTCGAATCTGCTCGACGCCGCCGCGGGCGCCGGAGTTGGCCATGAGATAAATGGGATTCACGTAGCCCGGCTTGCGATGGTCGTTTTCCAGCTCGGCCATCATTTCGGTGGTGATCCGCTCGCGTGCGTGCGTCCAGGCGTCGAGCACCTGGTTGTAGCGCTCGACTTCGGTAATCACGCCGCGCTGATAGAGCTTCTGGAACTTGAGCACCGTCTTTTCGGCGTCGCCGATGATCTTCGATTTCATGGGCGGCGTGATCAAGTCGTCGGTGGCGAACGACAGGCCGCTGCGCGTGCTCTCGCGGAAGCCCGTGCGGTTCATCGAGTCGAGCAGATCGATCGTGGCGCGGCGGCCAAGGATGGCGTAGCAGTCGGAGATGACTTTGGCCAGCTCGCTGCTCTTCATGGGGATGTTGTAGAAAGGCATCCCTTCGGGCAAGGCGTCGTTGAACAACACGCGGCCCACGGTCGTTTCGATCATGCGCCCCGCCTTGATCTCGCCCTCGCCCTTGAGCCGGCGGTTCTTGGCCAGGCGGATCTTGATGTGGGCGTGGGTGTCGATCTTGCCCAGCGAGTAAGCCAGGTGGACCTCGGCCGACGAGCTGAACACCATGCCGTCGCCCTTGCGCTCAGGCACGCTCATGGTCATGTAGTAGCAACCCATCACCACGTCCTGCGAGGGGCTGATGATCGGCGCGCCGTTGGCCGGGCTGAAGATGTTGTTCGTCGACATCATCAGCGTATGGGCCTCGACCTGGGCCTCGATCGAAAGCGGCAGGTGTACGGCCATCTGGTCGCCGTCGAAGTCGGCGTTGAAGCCTTTGCAGACCAGCGGATGGAGCTTGATGGCGTTGCCTTCCACCAGGGTCGGCTCGAAGGCCTGAATGCCCATGCGGTGCAAGGTGGGAGCGCGATTCAAGAGCACCGGGTGATTGCGGATCACCTCTTCCAGAATGTCCCACACCTCGTCGTCTTTGCGCTCCAGCATCTTCTTGGCGCTCTTGATCGTGTCGGCGTGGCCCAGCTCCTTCAGCCGCCGGATGATGAACGGCTGATAGAGTTCCAGCGCGATCTTCTTGGGCAGGCCGCACTGGTGCAGGCGCAGGGCGGGGCCGACCACGATCACGCTGCGGGCAGAGTAATCGACGCGCTTGCCGAGCAGGTTCTCGCGGAAGCGGCCCTGCTTGCCCTTGATCATGTCGGTGAGCGACTTCAGCGGCCGGTTGCTGCTGCCCAGCACGGGCCGCTTGCAGCGGTTGTTGTCGAACAGGGCGTCGACCGACTGCTGCAACATCCGCTTCTCGTTGCGGATGATGACTTCCGGCGCATTGAGATCGACCAGCTTCTTGAGCCGGTTGTTGCGGTTGATGATGCGGCGATAGAGGTCGTTCAGGTCGCTGGTGGCAAAGTTGCCCGAATCGAGCAGCACCAGCGGACGCAGGTCGGGCGGGATGACCGGGATGCAGTCGAGCACCATCCATTCGGGCTTGTTGTCGCTGTCGCGGATCGCCTCGACGATTTTCAGCCGGTTGATCAGGTCTTTCTGCTTCTGCTTGGAGCCGGTCTCGGCAAGGTTGACGCGCAGTGTTTGCGAAAGGGTGACCAGGTCGAGATTGGCCAGCAGCTTGCGGACGGCCTCGGCGCCCATGTCGGCGTCGAAGCTTCCCTCGCCGTAGTCGTCGCGGGCCTTGCGAAATTCTTCTTCGGTGAGAAGCTGGTGCCGCTTGAGCGGAGTGTCTTTGGGGTCGATGACGGCGTAGTCCTGGAAGTAAATCACCTTCTCCAGGCTGGTGGTCTTCATGTCGAGCAGGTTGCCCAACCGGCTGGGCATGGCCTTGAAGAACCAGATATGGACGACCGGCGCGGCCAGCTCGATGTGGCCCATGCGCTTGCGGCGCACGCGGCTGTGCGTGACCTTGACGCCGCAACGGTCGCAGATCATGCCCTTGTATTTCATGCCGCGGTACTTTCCGCAGGAACATTCCCAGTCCTTTTCGGGTCCGAAAATGCGCTCGCAGAACAGACCGTCCTTTTCCGGGCGGTAGGTGCGGTAGTTGATGGTCTCGGGCTTCTTGACCTCGCCGAACGACCAGCTACGAATGTCGTGCGGCCGGGCCAGGCTGATTTTGACCGAGGCGTAATCGTTAATCCGATCGTAAGAGCTTTCGGCGTTACCTGTGCTCATTGTTTTCGCTCCTTATCGGGTGGGGTTGTTGTACGCGGGTTGAGTTATTGCGGGACCGGGCTCGATGACGAATGACAGAATGACGAAATGACGGGACATTCGTCCTTGGACATTCGTCATTTGACATTTCATACCCGTCGTTTCTCTAATTGCATGTTCAGGGCCAGGCCGCGAATCTCGTTGGTGAGCACGTCGAAGCTGGCGGGCGTGCCGGCCTCGAGCGTGTTCTCGCCCTTGACCATCGACTCGTAAATCTTGGTGCGTCCCTCCACGTCGTCACTCTTGACGGTCAGCAACTCCTGCAAGATGTACGCCGCGCCGTAGGCTTCCAAAGCCCAGACTTCCATCTCGCCGAACCGCTGGCCGCCGAAGCGGGCCTTGCCGCCCAACGGCTGCTGCGTGATCAGCGAGTACGGCCCGGTCGATCGGGCGTGAACCTTGTCGTCGACCAGGTGGTGGAGTTTGAGCATGTAGATGTAGCCTACCGTGGTCTCCTGTTCGAGCGGCACGCCGGTGCGGCCGTCGAAAAGTTGGGCCTTGCCGTGCCGGGGCAAGTCGGCCTCGTCCAGGCATTTCTGGATGATCTCTTCGGTGGCCCCGTCGAACACCGGCGTGATGGCCTGGAAGCCGAGTTTGGCGCCGGCCCAGCCGAGATGCGTCTCCAGAATCTGACCCACGTTCATGCGGCTCGGCACGCCCAATGGATTGAGCATGATCTGCAGCGGAGTGCCGTCGGCCAGGAAGGGCATGTCCTCCTGCGGCAGGATTTTGGCGATCACGCCTTTGTTGCCGTGGCGGCCGGCCATCTTGTCGCCCACCGAAATCACCCGCTTGGCGGCGATGTAGACCTTCACCATCTGCAACACGCCGCTGCGCAGCTCGTCGCCGCGCTTCATCGAGTTGAGATGGCGGTCGCGCTCGTCGATGGCGACTTCGACCGACGGCCAGCCGTTCTTCCAGGCTTTCTCGACGTCGGCCTTGCGCTGCGGACTGCGGATGTCGAGCGACTCGATCTTGAACCGCTGGGCCTGCTCGGCCACATACTTGTGCTCCTGATCGCGGACCAAGGCGTTGCCGTCTTCGTCGGTCATCGGACGCTGCAAAATCCCTTCGATCTGCTCGACCAATGCGCCAAAAGCCTGCGCGATCTTAGCGTTGCCTTGCGCTTCGGCCTCCTTGAGCTGCTTCTCGAACTGCTTGCGCTCGTCTTCCGAAAGGCTCAGCCTCCGCGAGAACTTCTGCGTGTTGATCACGATGCCCTCCACGCCGGAAGGGACTTCGAGCGAATCGTTCTTCACGTCTTCGCCCGCCCGACCGAAGATGGCGTGCAGCAGCTTTTCTTCGGGCGTCAACTCGGTCTTCGATTTGGGCGAGACCTTGCCCACCAGCACGTCGCCCGGCCGCACGAAGGTGCCGACGCGGATGATGCCGCTTTCGTCGAGGTTGCGCAGGGCCTTTTCGCTGACGTTGGGAATGTCGCGCGTGAACTCCTCGCGGCCCAGCTTCGTCTCGCGAATCTCGATGTCGAACTCTTCGATGTGGATCGAAGTGTACACGTCGTTCTTCACCAACTCTTCGCTGATGATGATGGCGTCCTCGAAGTTGAAACCGTCCCAGGCCATGAAGCCGACGAGCACGTTGCGGCCCAGCGCCAACTCGCCCTTGTAGGTGGCGGCGCCGTCGGCGATCACCTCGCCCTTCTCCACCTTCTGGCCGGGACTGACGATCGGCCGCTGGTTCTGACAGGTCCGCTCGTTGAGGCCCACGTACTTGCGCAGCTCATAGGTCTCGTCGCCGACGACGATCTTGGTGGCATCGACGTAGTTGACCGTGCCCTTCTTTTTGGCGCGGATCAGCATGCCGGAATTCTGGGCCACGTCGCGCTCCATGCCGGTGGCCACGATCGGCGGCTCGGTGACCAACAGCGGCACGGCCTGTCGCTGCATGTTGGAGCCCATCAAGGCGCGGTTGGCGTCGTCGTGCTCCAAGAAGGGAATCAAACCGGCCGACACGCCCACCATCTGGGCCGGGGCCACGTCGGTGTATTGAATCTTGTCGGCCGGCACCATCTCGAAGTCGGCACGGTAGCGGGCGATGATGTTGTCGCCCACCAGCTTGTGGTGCTCGACCGGGGTGTCGGCCGGCGCCAAGAAGGCCTCGTTTTCCTGGTCGGCCCGCAGCCAGACGACTTCGTCGGCCACCTTGCCTTTGATGCACTTGCGATAGGGCGTAATCAGGAACCCGTATTCGTCGACCCCGGCGTAGATCGCCAGGCTTGAAATCAGGCCGATGTTCGTACCTTCCGGCGTCTCGATGGGACAGATTCGCCCGTAGTGCGAGATGTGTACGTCGCGCACTTCGAAGCCCGCCCGTTTGCGGTTCAGGCCGCCGGGGCCGAGCGCCGACAGCCGCCGCTCGTGCGTGAGCATCGAGAGCGGGTTCGTCTGATCGACCACCTGCGACAGCTCGCCGCGGCCGAAGAAATACTCGATGGCCGCCGACACGCTCTTGGGATTGATCAGACTGCGGGGCGTCATGTCTTCGACGTCCTTGAGGCTCATCCGCTCCTGCACGGTGCGGCGGAGCTTCAAGAAGCCCTTCCGCAGCTCGTCGGCGGCCAGCTCGTCGATGGTCCGCAAGCGGCGGTTGCCCAAGTGGTCGATGTCGTCGATTTCAGCCGTAGGATCGTCGCCGCGCAGCCTCAGCAAATACTTGATGGCCGCGATCAGGTCGTCGGGCCGCAACGTCATTTCGCCTTCGGGAATCTCCAGACCGAGCTTGCGATTGATGCGGAAGCGGCCCACGCGGCCCAGGCGGTAGCGGTTAGTGTCGTAGAACTTTTCGTGGAACAGCGCCTTGGCCTTTTCCAACTGCGGCGGGTTGCCGGGCCGCAGACGCTGATAGATTTTCAGCAGCGCCTCTTCGTGACTGGCCGTGCTGTCTTCGCGCAGGCTGTTGAAGATGAGCTGATCTTTCTGGTCGGGCATGACTTCCACCGATGTCAGGCCCGACGTGCAGATCACCTCGGCGGCGTTCTTGGTGATCTTCTGGCCCGACTCCAGGATGACCTCGCCGGCGCGGTCGCTTTCGGCCGGGTAGACCACGTCCGTCACGGCCAGCTTGCCTTCGATCTTGCCGACGCTGCGGCCGTCGACGACCTTCTCCACGGTTGTCTCGAAGAAACAGCGGATCAAATCGGAGTTCTGGCTGTACCTGGCGTCCATGGCCCGCAGCAGCGTCAGCGCCGAGAACTTGCCGCTCTGGTCGATGCGCACCGTCAGCACTTCTTTTTTGCTGACGTTGAGCTCGATCCAGCTTCCGCGCTCGGGGATGATGCGGCAACTGTGCAGCCGCCGCTCCATGCCTTCCATTTCGCTGACGAAATCGACGCCGGGGCTGCGGTGCAACTGGCTGACCACGACCCGCTCGGCGCCGTTGATGATGAACTCGCCGCCGCCGAGCATGATCGGCATGTCGCCCAGGTAGACCTCTTCGTCGATGGGCTGCTCCTTGGTGAGCCGCAGCCAGACCTTGAAGGGCCGGCCGTAGGTCAACCGGAGCTGCCGGCACTCGTCGGGCGTGTAACGCGGCTTGCCCAGATCATAACGCAGGTACTGCAGTTGCAGCGTCTTGTCGTAGCTTTCGATGGGGTAGATTTCGCGTAGCACGCCCTCAATGCCCTGGTCTTTGCGTTTATCGGGCGGGGTGTCGAGTTGCAGAAACGCATCGTAGCTGCGCGTCTGAATCTCGGTCAGGTCGGGAATGCTCTGGTGTTTTCGCTCCGAGCCGAAACGAATCACTTTACTGGGGTTGAGGCGACGTTCTGCCGATGTGGCCATAAGGAATGAAGATCCTAACGGGTAAGAGACGTAGGCCGGAAATCTGGGTCGATTGGCGCGCGCTGGCCCGCACGGCCGATGTTCAGTCCGCTATCAAAGCGCAAGATGGCGGTCAAACCACTTCCAACGATGCCGAGCGGTTCGCTACGCCGCGCGGCACTCCACTGCGGAACAAGCACTTCTGTGCCGGCCCCTGCGGGACAAGGCGCCGCCCGGCCCACAACCACGCGCCAGCGATACGCGCGGTTTTCGGTCTCTGGCGGTCGCCACAAGTTTGCACGCGAACTACTTGATGGAAACCGTGGCGCCGGCTTCCTCCAGCTCCTTCTTCAACTTTTCGGCGTCTTCCTTGGAGATGCCTTCCTTGATCTTGCTGGGCACGGCCTCGACCAGGTCCTTGGCCTCTTTCAGGCCCAGGCCGGTCGCGGCACGCACCACCTTGATGACGCCGATTTTCTTGTCGCCAAAGGCTTCCAGCACGACGTCGAACTCGGTCTTCTCGACCACCTCCGGGGCCGCGGCCCCGCCCGCGCCGCCCTGCACCATCATCACCCCGCCGCCGGCCATGGCCTTGATGTCGTAGGTCTTTTCCAGGTAGTCACTCAGCTCTTTGGCCTGCTTAAGCGTGAGCTCAGCGATCTTCTCACCGAGTTCTTTGGTTGTAGTGGAATATTCCATCGTAGCTGCTTCGGACATTGATCGTTCCTTTCTCGGTTGGGTCGTTGTGGATGTTTTGGTTTGGTGGCTGGGTTCCTGGTCTCATGTTCTATTGTGCGGCTGCTTCTGGGGCAGATCCCTCTTCTTGCTCCTCTCCCTTTTGCTTGATCTGGCTGGCCAACGCGGCGCCGGGGCCGGTGAACTGGGCAGCCAACGTGGCCCCCGGACTGAGAATCTGACCGACCAGAATGCTGAGTTGTTCCTGCCGGCTCGGCCACTTGCTCACCGCCGCCACCTGATCGGCGGTCAGCCGGCTGCCGTCCATCACGCCGCCACGGGCGGCGAACGGTTCGTACTGTTTGTCGCCGCTGAGGGCGGTGACCTGCTTGGCCAGCGACACGATGTCTTCGGCGCCCCACACGACGGCCAGCGAGCCTTCCATTTGCTCGAAGGCCGCGGCCAAGGGCGTGCCTTCGGTCGCCCGGCGAGCGAGGCTGTTCTTGATGACCAGCAATTGAATGTTCTTCTCGCGCAACGTCTTGCGCAGCCGCGAGTTCTTGTTGGCGTCGAGTCCCGCCACGCTGACCAGCAGGGCGTTTTCGACGCCGTCCAGCCGGCGCTTGAGATCGTCGCTAATCAGGTTCTTGACAAATTTACTCATTGGAAGGATTCAGGGTTCAGGGTTCAGGGTTCAGGACATTGGTCACCGACCAACTTGCCACTGACCGCTTCTTCTATATCTATGCGGCGATTCGGATACCGGGACTCATCGTGGCGCTAATGGCGACCGTCCTGACAAAGTGCCCCTTCACCGTGTGCGGCTTCATGCCGTGAATGTGGTTGATGAAGGCCTGGATGTTCTCCGCCAGCTTGGCCGCGTCAAAACTCAACTTGCCGACCGCCGCATGCACGACGCCGCCCGAATCGTTGCGGAACTCCACTTTGCCGGCCTTGTATTCTTTGACCGTCTTGGCGACTTCGGGCGTGACTGTGCCGGCACGCGGCGAAGGCATCAGACCTCGCGGACCCAGCACGCGGCCCAAGGGCCCGACCAGGCCCATCATGTCGGGCGCGGCGATACATACGTCGAACTCGGTCCAGCCGTCTTTGATCTTCTTGGCTAGATCGTCGGAGCCCACTTCGTCGGCACCCGCCGCCTTGGCCTGGTCGGCCAGATCGCCCTTGGCGAAGACCACCACGCGCAGCGACTTGCCGATGCCGTGCGGCAGCACGATCGAGCCGCGCACCAACTGGTCGGCCTGCTTGGCGTCGATGCCCAGCCGCATGGCGATCTCGACTGACTGATCGAACTTGGTGGTGTTGAACTGCTTGAGCAGGCTGACCGCCTTGTCGAGCGGCAAGGGCGCGCTCGTGCCCGGCGCTTTGGCGGCCAGGGCTTTGAATCGTTTGGATTGATGAGGCATCTTTGAGTTTTTGAATCTTGGATTTTGGATTCGATTTCAGTTTTGGCGCATCTGCGATCCAAAATCCAAAATCACTCCACGGTAATTCCCATGCTGCGGGCCGTCCCCTCGATCATGCGGCGTGCGTGGGCCACGTCGCGCGCGTTGAGATCGGCCATCTTCTGCTTGACAATTTCTTCAATCTGCGCCCCCGTGACCTTGCCGACCTTCTCCTTGTTCGGCACGCCCGACCCCTTGGCGATGCTGGCCGCTTGCTTCAACAACGCCGCGGCCGGCGGACTCTTGGTGACGAAATCGAAACTGCGGTCGTTGTAGACGCTCACCACGACCGGGATCGGCATGCCGCCCGCTTCGCGCGTCCGTTCGTTGAATTGCTGGACAAACTGACCCAGGTTCACGCCGAAACGGCCCAGCGCCGTGCCCACGGGCGGCGCCGGCGTCGCCTGGCCGCCAGGCACCTGAAACTTGACTTGTGTTACGAGTTGCTTTGCCATGTTTTTGAGGCGTCAGGCGTCAGGCATTAGGCGTCAGGCGCCTAACGCCTAATACCGAACGCCTAACGCCTTGAACATTAAAGTTTTTCCACTTGCCAGTATTCCAGCTCGACCGGCGTCGAGCGGCCGAAAATGTTGATCATGATCGTTACGCGTCCGTTCGCCTTGTCGATGTTGTCGACGTCGCCCTCGAAGTTCTCGAACGTCCCTTCTTTGATCCGCACCCGGTCGCCCTGGCTGTAGGGAATCACGGTGCGAATCTCTTCCTCCGCTTTATCTTCCTGCTTGGCGACGATCTTGTTCACTTCGTGCGGCAGCATGGGGGTCGGCTTGCCGCCCGATCCCGTGAAGTCGCCGATGCCGGGCGTTTCGCGCACCAGGAACCACGTGTCGTCGTTCAATTCCATGTGGACGACGATGTAACCGGGGTAGATCTTCCGCTTGACGACCCGCTTTTTGCCGCCTTTGAATTCCGAGACCTTCTCCGTGGGAACGATAATCTCGTCAAAGTAATCGCCCAATCCTTCGATGGCGATGCGGCGTTTCAGCGCGTCGGCGATGGAGTCCTCGCGGTTGCTCTGCACCTTGAGAATGTACCAGTCTTTCTTGATCGGTTGTTTTTCCAGCGACCCGACTTCGAGCGGAGCACGCAGCGCGCGGGCTTTGGCCGGCTTGCTCCTGGACGCGGCGCGTTTTGCCGCCGGCCGATCCTCTTCCTGCGGCCCCTCTTCCTGCGACAGAGCCGGCTGTTCGGACGCGTCGGGGCCCGCGGCGACCGCCTCAGTCGCCTCTGGGCTTGCCGCCCCTGCCTGCGACGGCGCATCAGGCGCGTCGACCGGGCGCGCGGCTTCAGCGGCCGGCCCGCCCGTCTCCGGTTCCGCGTGCTCGAGCGGACCCTCGTCGGGCCCGGTCAATAAATCGTCGAGTTCATCCGTCACAACCGCACTCCCCGTCACCGGCAGCCTATCCTCGCAATACCCCGAGCTTGGTCAGGAGCATTTGCCACAACAAATCGTAAAAGTAAAGCGTCGCGGCCAGGCCGAACATGGTGATGATCACCACCACCGAGCTGCGAAACAGCTCGCCCTTCGACGGCCACGAAACCTTATTCATCTCGGCTTCGACCGCGATGAGAAAGTCGGCAAAGCGCGGCATGTTGACCGCGCGATACGACATCCACCAGCCCACGACGAGCACCGCACCCGCCGCGCCGAATTGCGCGGTGACCGAGCGGTCCATCAAGAACTGCTGCAAACTCCAGGCGCCCAGTGCCACCACGGCCGCCAGTACGGCAAACGTCACCTGCCGCGCAATGCGCCCCTGGCTCCGCTTATAGATGCCGACGCTGAACAACTCGCGCCACATCGGATGGATTGCCGTATTGCCTTCTCTCACGTGCTTACTCGCCGATCTTGGTTCATCGTTCCCTCGATTTCACTGCGCGCCTTACACTGTGCCTTGAGGAAATGGCAGGGGCGGCGGGAATCGAACTCGCAACCTCTGGTTTTGGAGACCAGCGCTCTGCCAGTTGAGCTACGCCCCTATTATTTCCTCGTAGCATAAGCGTCCTCGCTTGTCCCCGCCCTTGCCTGGACGGCCTAGGAAGGCCATCCTCCTTACTTACTCAAGGATCTTGGTCACCACGCCCGAACCGACCGTCTTACCACCCTCGCGGATGGCGAAACGCACGCCGTCGTCCATGGCGATCGGGCTGATGAGCTCGATCGAGAGCTTGGCGTTGTCGCCGGGCATGCACATTTCGACGTCGCCCGTCAGGTTGGCCGTGCCGGTCACGTCGGTCGTGCGGAAGTAGAACTGCGGACGGTAGCCGCTGAAGAACGGCGTGTGCCGTCCGCCTTCTTCCTTGGACAGCACGTACACTTCGGCCTCGAACTTGGTGTGCGGCGTGATCGAGCCGGGCTTGGCCAGCACCTGGCCGCGCTCGATGTCGTCGCGCTTCAGACCGCGGAGCAAGCAGCCGACGTTGTCGCCCGCTTGTCCCGAATCGAGCGTCTTGTTGAACATTTCGACGCCGGTGACCGTGGTCTTGGCGGGTTTCTTGGAGAGGCCGACAATTTCAATTTCTTCGCCGACCTTGACCATGCCGCGCTCGATACGGCCCGTGGCCACCGTGCCGCGGCCTTCGATCGAGAACACGTCTTCCACCGCCATCAAGAACGGCTTGTCGACCTCGCGCACCGGCTCGGGAATGTAGCTGTCGATGGCGTCGAGCAATTCCTGGATGCACTTGGTTTTTTCCGGATCCTTGGGGTTGTCGTAGGCCAGGCGACTGGCGCCGCGAATGATCGGAATCTCGTCGCCGGGAAAGCCGTAGTGCGTGAGCAGCTCGCGCAGCTCCAACTCGACCAGCTCCAGCAACTCGGGGTCGTCGACCAGGTCGACCTTGTTGAGAAAGACCACCAACGCCGGCACGCCCACCTGGCGGGCCAACAGAATGTGCTCGCGGGTCTGGGGCATCGGGCCGTCGGCGGCCGACACGACCAGGATCGCCCCGTCCATTTGGGCGGCGCCGGTGATCATGTTCTTGATGAAGTCGGCGTGGCCTGGGCAGTCGATGTGGGCGTAGTGACGCTTGTCGCTCTCGTATTCGACGTGGCTGACGGCGATGGTCACCGTCTTGGTCTCGTCGCGCACCGTGCCGCCCTTGGCGATATCGGCGTAGGACTTGAAGCTCGCCAGGCCCTTGGCCGCCTGGACCGCCAGGATGGCGCCTGTGAGCGTGGTCTTGCCGTGGTCGATGTGACCGATCGTGCCGACGTTGACGTGGGGTTTTTTCCGTTCGAAAGTTGCCTTGGCCATTCTGTCTCCCTGCGTTAAAGCAAGCGTTGAAAACTGTGATCAAAGAGAGCTGCTGACGGGAGTCGGACCCGTGACCTCGTCCTTACCAAGGACGCGCTCTACCGACTGAGCTACAGCAGCCTTGGCGATTTTGGATTTTGGATTCCAGGCAGTCGTTCATTCGAACAATCCAAAATCGAAAATCCAAAATTGCCCCCGCCGCCATCCATCTTTTTCTTCCTTTCTTATCCGAAGCGGGTGAAGGGAATCGAACCCTCGTCTTTAGCTTGGAAGGCTATTGCTCTACCATTGAGCTACACCCGCAAATGGGGGGTACAGGATTCGAACCTGTGAAGGCAGTGCCATCAGATTTACAGTCTGACCCCTTTGACCGCTCGGGAAACCCCCCGCCGCTCGACCGCGATGAGCTAGCGGAGGGACTTGAACCCACAACCTGCTGATTACAAATCAGCTGCTCTGCCGATTGAGCTACGCTAGCCTGCGTTCAGCCGCTACGAAAACCTCTAAATATAGCAAGCGGAAAAGATCCTGCAAGACGGTCGGGCCAAAAAAATCGCGCGTTTGGCACGCCTTTGCGAAAACAGCGGGTGTCGGGGGGGGCACTCCTTGTCGAAAAGATCCCCTGTCTGGGGCGCCATAAAAAGGTCTTGGGTCGTCGGCTTTGGGTCTTCGCATGCACGGCAAAGCCCCAAAATCTAAGACCCAAGATCCATTCCAACGGTTCGCGCAGGCAACCTGTGGCGCCCGCGCCTCAATTTCGGTCTTCCTGGGCCGAACCCGTCCAGGCTCTCTTTTTATAATGGTTCCTTTGCGCTCGTCAAGCCGTTCGAATCGGGTCTTTGGATTGCACCAGTCCACGGGCGAGTTGACTCCGCAATTCGTTGCCCTTGGCCATCTTCGGTGGAAGATGGCCGACTGCAAAGCGTGGCAGCCTTCCGATTTGCATAGCAGCTTTCGAAAAAACGCGGGAAGAACGCGGCAGCCTGCGGAAACCGTTGGCAGCCTTCACAGCTCCCCATACCCTCCGCCGCCGGGTGTTTCGATCGTCAATACGTCGCCGGGCATGGCCGTGAACTGTACTTGGCTCCCTAAATCCTCGATCGTCCCGTCGGCGCGCTGGAGCGAGTTGCGGCCAACCGCTCCCGGCTCGCCGCCGAAAAGGCCGTAAGGCGGGTAGGGGCCGCGGCGCTGAGATACGATCGAAACTTCCAGCGGCCGCAAAAACTCCAGCTTCCGCACGATGCCGTCTCCGCCGCGCTTTCGGCCCGCGCCGCCCGACCCGCGACGAATGGAGAATTCGCGCGCGCGCACGGGATAGCGGTGCTCGATCACTTCCGGATCGGTGAGCCGCGTGTTGGTCATGTGCGTGTGAACCGCGTCGGCGCCGTCGGCATCGGCCGTAGCGCCGGCACCGCCGCAGATCGTTTCGTAATAGCCGAACGTCGCGTCGCCGAAGACGACGTTGTTCATTGTTCCCTGGCTAGCCGCGGCCAGTTGCAAGGCGCCGAGCAATACGTCGACCACCCGCTGCGAGGTCTCGACGTTGCCGCCCACCACGGCAGCGGACGTTTCCGGCGACGGACCTTCGGGCGGATTCAGCAAACACTCCGGAACGACGATCTCGACCGGCGCCAGCACGCCCTGGTTGAGCGGAATCTCCTCGCCGATCATGGCCCGCAGACAGTACATCACGGCCGCGGTCACGATCGCCCGGTTCGCATTCAGGTTGCCCGGCAATACGGCACCGGTGCCCGTGAAGTCGATGGTCGCCGCGTCGCCCCGGACGGTGATCTTGGCGACGATGGGCGAACCGTCGTCGAGATGGTCGACGAATTGATATTCGCCGTCGCCCAGCCGGGCCAAGGCCGAACGCATCTTTCGCTCGGACGCGGCCTGAATGTGCCCCATGTAGGCCAGCACAACGGGCAGACGGTATCGTTGGACCAACCGCCGCAGATCGCCTGAGCCGCGATGATTGGCCGCGACCTGGGCCTCGATGTCGGCCAGGTTATCGGCCACGTTCCGCGTCGGATAGGCCCCTGAAAGCAGGAGGGATTTCAGGTTGTCCAACCGCGATTGGCCGCGCTCGACCAGCTTCATGCCGCGGATGAGCACACCTTCTTCGGCCAGGTTTCGCGAAAAGGGCGGAAGCGAGCCGGGCCGGATGCCGCCGATCTCCGCGTGATGGGCGCGGCTGGCCGTGAAGAACACCAGCCGCCCGGAGTCGCCGTCCGTGGTGAAGACGGGCGTCACGACCGTCACGTCGGGCAGGTGCGAGCCGCCGCGATACGGGTTGTTCGTCACGAACACATCGCCCGACTGCATGCCGGGGAAGTCGTCGAGCAGCCGCTTGATCGTCTCGCTCATGGCCCCCAGGTGAACCGGAATGTGCGGCGCGTTGACCACCAGGTCGCCGGCAGCAGTGAAAATGGCGCAACTGAAGTCGAGCCGCTCCTTCACATTGACGCTGCTGGCCGTGTTTCGCAGCGTAATGCCCATCTGCTCGGCAATGCCGGCGAACTGGTTGTTGAACACTTCGAGCATCACCGGGTCGGCCTCGGTCGAAACTTGCGTACGTGCCTGGCCGGCCTGGTCGGTCAGCAGCAACTCGCCGCCCGCCAGAATCTCTCCCTGCCAGCCGGGATCGATCACCGTGGTCGACGACGACTCGTGAATAATCGCCGGCCCGCCCATCACGTCGCCCGGCCGCAGCGTCGCGCGATCGTAGACGGCGGTGGCGTGTTCGACGGTGTCGAACCAGGCGCCGGTCGCGGCTTCACTGATTGCGCGACGGAAAGCGGCCGAGGCCGGCGCTGCCGGTTCTTCCGGCGAGCGTCCCACGACTTCCACGCGGGCGGCCACAATTTCCAGCGGCCGCTGCGGCCGGCGGTAGCCATAGAGTCGCTCATGTTCGGTCGCGTAGGCTTCGGCGTAGTCGCCGTCGGACGGCTCCGCGATCGTCAGATAAGCGTCCAACCCGCGGTACCGCAGATCGAGCGACCGGCGGACTTCGATCCGCGCTGGATCGACGCCTTCGGCGAACAACTCGCCTCGCGCCTCGTCGGCCATTCGCTGAAATTGCCCAGCCAACTCGGCGACGGCGGTCTCGGAATAGGGTTGATACACGCCGCTGGCCCGGTGCCGCGAAACGTCGGCCTGTCCGATGCCGTACGCGCTGAGCAGCCCGGCGTCGGGATGCAAGAGAATCTGCCGCATGCCCAGCTCTCTGGCCACGGTGCAAGCGTGCTGACCGGCCGCGCCTCCAAAGGCGACGAGCACGTAATCGCGAGGGTCGTAACCCTTGGCAACCGAGATCGACTGAATGGCCTTGACCATGTTCGAGTTCGCCACTCGCAGAAAGCCGTCGCACAGTTCGATGGGCGAATAACGCCTGCCCGTGGCGGCAGCGACGGTTTCGATCAACGCCGCCAGCCGGCCTTCGACCGCGCGACGATCGAGTGGAAAGGGAAAGTGTCGCGGCAGAATCTTGCCCAGATAGAAGTTGAGGTCGGTGACGGCCAGCGGGCCGCCGCGGCCATAGCAGGCCGGACCCGGCTCGGCGCCGGCGCTATCGGGGCCGACCACCAGCTTCACGCCGTCGAAGGAGCAGATCGATCCGCCGCCCGCCGCCACCGTCTCGATCGACAGCATCGGCGCCACCACGCGCACGCCGGCTTTCTCGGTTTCGTACTCCAGCTCGAAGCGGCCGTCGAAGCGCGCCACGTCGGTGCTGGTGCCACCCATGTCGAAACCGATGGCCCGCTCGAAGCCCGCCTGCCGCGCCGCACGGGCAAAACCGACCACGCCTCCGGCCGGGCCCGACAAAATGCTGTCTTTGCCCAGGAACCGCTCGGCGCTTACCAGGCCGCCGGCCGAGGTCATGATCCGCAGCTCGCTCGCGCCGAGCGCCTCGCGCAGTCGCTCGACGTAGCCCCGCAACACGGGGTTGAGGTAGGCATCGACCACGGTCGTATCGCCGCGCGACACGATCTTGATCAGCGGCGCGACGCGGCTGCTGACGCTGATCTCGTCGAAGCCGATTTCGGCGGCGGTCCTTGCGACGATCTCCTCATGCGCCGTGTGCTTGAAGGCGTGCAGCAGACAGATGGCCAACGACTCGATGCCACGTGCTTTAAGCTCGGTAAGCTGCTCTCGCACTTGCTGTTCATCGGGAGCTTGCAACACTTCGCCTTTGGCGGTCACGCGCTCGCCGATCTCCACCACGTGCGCAAACAAGGGGACCGGTTTCTTGATGGCCAGCTCGAACAGTTTCGGCCGGTTCTGATAGCCGATGTGCAGGACGTCGCCGAAGCCGCGCGTGGTGACCAGTGCCGTATTCGCGCCGCGGCGGGTGATCAGCGCGTTCGTTCCCCGCGTCGTGCCCAAACGGACGCGCACGGCCGGTATCATTGAATCGGCCGGCAGCCGCATGAGGTAGCGAATTGCCAGGACCGGCGCCTCGCAGTCGCTCGCCAGCTCATAGGGCTGACCCGCCGCGGGCACTTCGTTCAGGGGCATGTCGAGCGAGAACGTGCCCGTGTTGGCGTCGAAGGAATGCACGTGTCGTTCGGCGAGCGTCTTTCCGTCGACGGACAGCAGACGCAACGTGAATCCATTCCAAAAACCGTCCGGGTCGTCGGTCCGCGCGGGATCGACGATGACCGCTTGGCTCGAATTCGCGGCCGCCGCCCCTTTCGTCACGCCGGAGCTGAGCAGCTTATGCCGCCTGAGCGGTCCGTCGGGCAGCCGGGCAAAGCAATCCGTAAACGTGCCACCCACATCGATCCAGAATTCCCACGGGTTTTGCGACATGCGGCAAGTCTATCGCATCGTTGTTGATGAATGAATGGGCCAATCACTGAAGCGCATTGCCGCCCATTGGTCGGCAAAGAACCGGCGCGGCGGTTTTGTAGACGCCCCACCGCCTTCAATCCGGGTGGTTTGGTGCCGTGGCGGTAAATTCTCCATGCGGCACACTCGTTGCTCCCGCGCTTATGCTACTGCGATCGAAGTTTGTGCTGTGCCGCGGCGGTCACTCTGCGTCGGCCTTATCCGGACCAAAAAGGGAGAAACGAACATGTTCTTACCTCGCTCAATCCTCTTTGTTTTAAGCCTGGGATGTTTGCAATTTGCGAGTTGGCCCGCCGGAGCCCAGTATTACGGCCCGCCGGGCGGCAGCTTCCAGCGCCGCCAGCCAACGGTCGCACGTCGTCCGCTCGACAGGCCGGGCGCACTGCGACGCAATGAGATGCCGGTGCGGAATACCGATTCGATGATCAATGAAGTCGTCACGCCGATTCCTCTCACCGAAAACCGGCTGGAAGCCGCCCAAGAAGGCGTCGACCGCCAGATTCGGGACCTGATTGAAGACCTCCGCCCGCAGATGCGGCAACTCTTCCCGGACAAGCTCGAAGCGTTGTCGGGCACGGCGGGGTGGAACCCGGCCTGCCGCACCGCGCTCACCAAAGCCCTCCGCTCCGGCGATCCCGAACAGATTTATGAAGTCTGGCTCGAAGCCGAGCCGAACAACGCCGCCGGCGCGGAGCGCATCGCGCGGGAAGCCGAATTACAACGGGCGTTCAAGCATCTGGAGCAGAGCGGTGAAGAAGGGGATGCCACCACCGCGCAAATCGAAGACCTGCGCGACGCGCTCGACAAGCTGGCCGTTTCGGAGGAGAAAGCCGGCGAGCTGGCTGGCGCGCTCGACGAGCTGAACACCTGGGTGCAGATTCAGGAGACTCTCGACGAAGCGGAACCCGATATCGGCGCCGCGACCGTCCTGCCCAAGGGCCGGGTGAAACTGATTAAGAACCCCAATCTCTCGGTCGGTACCGCGGTGGTGCTGAACGACTCGACGGTCATGGTGGGGAGTCGCGGTCATGGCGGTGTCGAAATCGCGCGCGGCAACGCGGCCGAGGCGCTGGGTCTGCCGGTGGTCAACGACGATCCGCTGCCTGACGCCGAAGGCGCGCCCCAACGCAGCGGCACCTTGATCATGAACCCGCGCAAGTACGGCGAGACGATCCGCTATGTGCTCAACGGCGAGGAATACATTATGCGGCCGGGCACCTCTCAGCGGCTGCCGACCGGATGGCCCTGGCGAATCGAGTACGATCGCGGGGCCAACGCAGGCGTCGCCGAGTATTCGCTGAGCGACGGCACCTATGTGTGGACGCCGACCGAGCATGGCTGGCAGCTTTTCAAGCAACGCTATGACGTGACCATCGACAACACGCGCAACCCCAAAGACTTCCACTTTGTGGTCAACGACGAGCCGATGATGGTGCGTGCCCGGCATACCCGGACCGTCCGCAATGCGTATCCGATCGTGATCGAATACGATCGCGGCAACGGCAGCCACATGGCGAGCAAAGCCATCAACTTCAGCGGAAACGTCGAAGTGGGGATCAACGCCGAAGACAATCTTTCGGACATGTTCCCCGAGCAAAGGAACGCCAAGCGAGCGGAGGAACCGGATCTGTTCCGATAGGCCCGCGATCTTATCGCAAAACTCCGTGTGGCCCCGCGTGCCGGCGCAATGCCGCACGCGGGGTTTTTTTTGCGACGTCTGGTGGCTGCGATCGGCAGGGCCGTTTGCAGAGCCGGAATGCGTGTTTTACGATACGGATTCCTCCAAACCACTAGAGAGACCGATGAAACGACACGCCCCTCGTTGCTTTCTGGCCGTCTGCCTGCTCGTTGGCACCGGCCTGCACGCCCTCGCGGCCGACCAATGGGTCGCCTACAGGAGCAAAGACGGCCCCGGCAAAGGAAAGAAAATCGTCCTGGTTTCCGGCGACGAAGAGTATCGCTCGGAGGAAGCGTTGCCCATGCTGGCCAAAATCCTCAGCCAGCGGCACGGCTTCGACTGTACGGTCCACTTCGCCGTCGATCCGCAGACCGGCATCATCAACTCCAACAACCAGAACAACATTCCGGGCCTGGAGCAGCTCGACGACGCCGACCTGATGATCATCGCCACACGGTTCCGCGAGCTGCCCGACGATCAGATGAAACACATCGTCGATTTCATCAACGCCGGCAAACCGGTGATCGGCCTGCGCACCGCCACCCACGCCTTCAGCTACTCGAAGAAGAAAGACAGCCCCTACCTCGATTGGAGCTTTTCCAGCTCGAAGTGGCCGGGCGGGTTCGGGCGACAGATTCTGGGCGACACCTGGATCAGCCATCACGGCCACCACGGCAAAGAGGCCACGCGAGGTATCATCAACGAGCGGCAGAAGGACGCTGTGGTGCTGCGCGGCGTGAGCGACGTGTTCGGCCAGACCGATGTCTACGGCGTCAAGAACCTCACGCCCGATGCCCAGGTCTTGCTCTATGGTCAGGTGGTGGCGGGCATGAAGCCGAGCGACCCGCCCGTCGAAGGCGAAAAGAACAACCCCATGATGCCGCTGGCCTGGCTCAAGGCGTACACCGCCCCGTCGGGCAAAGCGGGCCAGGCGTTCTGCACGACGATGGGCGCCTCGATCGACTTTACCAGCGAGGGGCTGCGGCGGCTGATTGTCAACGCGGCGTATGATCTCACCGGGCTGGGCGACAAGATTCCGGAGAAGAATGACGTCGAGATCGTCGGCACGTTCGAGCCGTCTTTTTTTGGCTTCAAGAACACGGAATACTGGCAGCAGAAGGCCCTCAAGCCGGCCGATTTTGCCTTGGAAGCCGACGGCGGTGATCGGGCATCCGCGGCCGCCGGCCTCGATCTTAAGAAGGGCGACCATATTTCGATCATCGGCAACACGCTGGCCGAGCGGATGCAGCACGATGGATGGATGGAGACGCTCGTTCATGCCCGGTTCCCGGAACATCGGCTCACGTTCCGCAACCTGGCTTTTTCGGCCGACGAACTGACCATTCGCCAGCGATCGGAAGGGTTCGGCAGCCCCGATGAATGGCTCACCAAGACCAAGGCCGACGTGGTGTTCGCCTTCTTCGGGTTCAACGAATCGTTCGCCGGCAAGCAGGGCCTGGAGAAGTTCAAGCAAGACCTGGACGGCTTCGTCAAGCACACGCTGGGGCAAAAGTACAACGGCCAGAGCGCGCCGAAGCTGGTGCTCTTTTCTCCCATCGCCCATGAAGACCTGCACGATCCAAACTTGCCCGACGGCAGCGAGAACAACGCTCGGCTGAAGATTTACACGCGGGCGATGGCCGAAGTGGCCAAGGCCAATGGCGTGGCGTTCGTCGATCTGTTTCAGCCGACGTTGGAAATCTACCGGGAGGCTGACGCCTCCCGCTCGCCGGCCTCGGCGAGCGGCACGCGTAAACGTGCCGGTAGGTCCCTTACCATGAACGGCATCCACCTGACGGAAGATGGCAACGCCGAACTGGCCGACGTGATCGTACAGGCGCTCTTTCCAGACCAGAAGCCGCAACTGAGCGATGAAGCGCTCACCAAGCTCCGCGAGGCCGTCAACGGCAAGAACTTCTATTGGTTCCATCGCTACCGCACGACCGACGGCTATTCGAGCTACGGCGGCCGATCGTATCTGAAATTCGTCAACGGCCAGACGAACCGCGAAGTGATGATGCGCGAATTGGAAGTGCTCGACGCGATGACCGAGAACCGCGATAAGCGCGTCTGGGAGATGGCACAAGGACGTGATCTCAAAGTCGACGACGGCAACACGCCACCCTTCATTCCGGTGGTCACGAACAAGCCCGGCCCCGGTCCCAACGGCGAGCACGTCTTTCTCGGCGGTGAAGAAGCCATCGGCAAGATGACGATCGGCAAGGGACTGAAGGTCAATCTGTTCGCCAGCGAGGAGACGTTTCCTGAAGTCATCAATCCCGTGCAGATGGCCTTCGACACCCACGGCCGGCTGTGGGTCGCCGCCTGGCCGAACTACCCGCACTGGAAGCCCAAGGAGGAGATGAACGACAAGCTGCTGATCCTGGAAGACACCGACGGCGACGGCAAGGCCGATAAATGCAAGACATTCGCCGATCATTTGCACAACCCGACCGGCTTCGAGTTCTGGGGCGGCGGTGTGTTGGTGGCGATGGCCCCCGACCTGCTGTTTCTCAAAGACACCGACGGCGACGACCGGGCCGACGTGCGCTTGCGCGTGTTGCACGGACTCGACTCGGCCGACACGCACCACACGGCCAACAGCTTCGTGCTCGATCCGGGCGGAGGTCTCTACTTCCAGGAAGGCGTGTTCCATCGTACGCAGGTCGAAACGCCCTATGGCCCGCAGCGCAACACCGACGCCTGCGTTTGGCGGTTCGAGCCGCGCACGTTCAAGTTCGAGCGGTACGTGCCCTACGGCTTTGCCAATCCGCACGGCCACGTGTTCGATCGCTGGGGCCAGGACATCGTTCACGACGGCACCGGCGCCCAGCCCTATCACGGGGCGATTTTTTCGGGCTACGTCGAGTTCCCGCAAAAGCACCCGCATGCGCCGCAAGTATATAACCAGCGGACGCGGCCCTGCCCGGCCACCGAGATCCTGTCGAGCCGCCACTTTCCCGACGAGATGCAAGACAACCTGCTGGTGGGCAACGTGATCGGCTTTCAGGGCATCTTGCGCTACCGGCTTGAAAACAAGGGATCGAGCATCGCCGGCACCGAGTTGGAACCGTTTTTGTCGTCGAGCGACCCGAACTTTCGCCCGTCGGATTTTGAAATCGGCGCGGACGGCGCGCTCTATTTCACCGACTGGCAGAATCCGATCATCGGCCATATGCAGCACAACTTGCGGGATCCCAGCCGCGACCGCAAGCACGGCCGCGTCTATCGCGTGACCTACGAGGGCCGCAAGCTCAGCCCCTCGCCCAAGATCGCGGGCGAGCCGGTCGAAAAGTTGCTCGACCTGCTCAAGCAGCCAGAAAACCGCGTGCGTTACCGCGCTCGCATCGAGCTAAGCGGACGGCCGTCGGCAGACGTGCTGGCGGCGCTTAAGCCGTGGTTGCAACGACTCAGTCCGGCCGACAGCGGCTACGAGCATCATCTGCTGGAGGCCCTGTGGCTGCACCAGCAACACAACGTGGTCAATGTCGATCTTCTCAAGCAGGTGCTCGCGGCGAAAGATGGCGATGCCCGTGCCGGGGCCACGCGCGTGCTTTGCTATTGGCGCGACCGCGTGCCGCAGGCCCTCAACGAGGTTAAGAAGCTGGCCGCCGACGAAGACCCGCGCGTGCGCTTGCAGGCGGTGCGGGCGGCGAGCTTCTTCCGCGTGCCCGAAGCGTTCGAGGTGGCGTTGGTCGCGCAGCAAGCCACGAGTGATCCGTACCTCGACTATGCGCGCGACCAGACCATGAAGTCGCTCGAGCCGCTCTGGAAGCAGGCGCTGGCCGAGAAGCGCGAGATTCCGCTGACGACCGAAGCCGGCGCGAGCTTCTTGCTCAAGCACCTTTCGCTCGATCAGCTTCTGTCGAAAGAACGATCGCGGCCGGTCTACTACGAACTGCTGTTCCGGCCGGGCGCGCGCGACGAATATCGCCGCGAGGCATTGGCCGGCCTGGCGAAGCTCGACAAGAAGAGCGAGCTCGACGTGCTGCTCGACGCCATCCATCGGATCGACAACAAAGAAGACGACCGCGATGAGAGCGTCGTGTTCGACCTGGTGCGGCTGCTGACCGCTCGCAACGCCGAGCAGCTCGCGGCCGTGCGCGGCCAGATCGAAAAGCTGGCCACGGCATCGAAGCAGCCGATCATCCGCCAGGTGGCCTTCTCCGCGTTGATCGCCATCGACGGCTCGCCCGACAACGCCTGGAAGCTGGGCACGACGAGCCTGCCGGCGCTGTACGACCTGACGAGCGCGGTGCCGCTGGTCAGCGATCCCAGTTTAAGGGCACGTCTCTATCCGCTGGTCGAACCGCTGCTGCAAGGGCTGCCTGAGCCGCTGGCCCACGCCAAGCAGAGCACGGGCACGCTTGGCCGCTATGTACGGATCGAGCTGCCGCGTAAAGGGACGCTCACTTTGGCCGAAGTCGAGATCTACAGCGGCGGCCGCAACGTCGCCCGGCATGGCAAGGCGACGCAAAAGAATACGGCCTACGGCGGCGACGCCGCGCGGGCCATCGACGGCAACACCAGCGGCCTGTTCGGCATGAACGGCCAGACGCACACGCAGGAGAACACGCCCGAACCGTGGTGGGAAGTCGATCTGGGCGAGACGTATCCCGTGGAGCGGATCGTGATCTACAACCGCGGCGACGGCGACCTGGGCAAGCGGCTCGAAGGGTTCACCTTGCGTGTGCTCGATTCGTCCAGGCACGAAGTGTTCAAACGTGGCGGCGTTGCCGCGCCGGACCGCAAAGTGCAGTTCGACCTGGAAGGTGGGGGCGGCGACACGCTGGTCCGCCGCGCCGCGATGAACGCGCTCACCTACGTTCGCGGCCAGGAGGCCAAGACGTTCGACACGCTGGCTGCCTTGGTACTTCATAGTGAGAAAGGCGCATCCGCCGACCTGCTGCCCGCCATCCGCGCCATGCAGCGCATCGGCCGCCAATACTGGAACAAGCAGCAAGTCAAGCCGCTGCTGGCTGCGGTCGTGCCCGCCGTCCGCGGCCTGCCGGTGGAAGACCGCACCAGCGAGTCGGCGCTCGATGAGCTCGAATTTGCCGACGCATTGGCATCGCTGCTGCCGATCGACGAAGCCCGCCGGATTCGCGGCGAGCTGCGCGAGTTGGGCGTGCGGGTGATCAAGCTCGGCACCTTGCCCGAACGCATGTCGTACGATCAGGACGTGATCGCCGTGGCGGCCGGCAAGCCGGTGCAGTTCCTGCTCGACAATCCGGACCTGATGCCGCACAACTTCGTGATCGTGCGGCCGGGTTCGCTGGAAGAAGTCGGCCTGCTGGGCGAATCGACGGCGCAGCAGCCCGGCGCGCTGGAGCGGCAGTACGTGCCGCCCTCGAACAAGATTCTCCTGGCCAGCCGGCTTTTGCAGCCCCGCGGCTCGCAACGTCTGACGTTCAATGCGCCGACCAAGCCCGGCGTCTATCCTTACGTTTGCACCTTTCCGGGCCACTGGCGGCGGATGTACGGCGCGCTGTATGTGGTCGACGATCTCGATCAGTATCTGGCCGGGCCGGAAGCCTATCTGGCGGCCCATCCGCTGGAAATCAAGGACGAGTTGCTGAAGGACCGGAGGCTGCGGACGGAATGGAAGTTCGACGAGTTGGCGGTGGCGGTCGAGGATCTTTCGTCGGGCCGTTCTTTCGGCGACGCCAAACAGATGTTTACCGTGGCGAGTTGCGTGGCCTGCCACAAGCTGAACGGCGTGGGGACGGAGATCGGCCCCGACCTATCGAAGCTCGAAGCGAAGTATCAGCCGGTCGATATTCTCAAAGAGATTCTCGACCCCTCGGCCAAGATCAACGAGAAATTCCAGACCTACACGTTCCAGCTCGATTCCGGTAAGACGGTCACCGGGCTGGTGCTGGAGGAGACGGCCGACGCGGTGAAGGTGATCGAGAACCCCTTGGCCAAGGCCGAGCCGGTGGTGCTGAAAAAATCGGAGATCGACCAGCGCGAGAAGGCGAAGACGTCGATCATGCCCAAGGGCCTGCTGGACAAGCTCACGCGCGACGAGGTTTTGGACCTGATCGCCTACATCGCCGCCCGCGGCGACAAGAGCAGCAACCTGTTCAAAGGCGGCGACGGGCACGAGCACCATCACTAATCTGGTATGGACAGAAAAATTACTGACAGAAAAATGTGTCTAACCGTGCGACACTGGTAGCAGAGGGGATCTCGCGCGTTGTGGATAATTGAGTTGCTCCGTCACTACCGCCAACTTGGTCCGATATGTTGGGATGACGAGGACCCCGGTTGCATATTACAGTAGATAAGGCTAAAGGGTGTTACTTCGGCCGCGCGCGATTCTCATTTTTCTGTCAGTAATTTTCTGTCTTTCCATGCCCGTTGCCGTCGACGCAGAGCTAACAAGGCTGTCCCAAGACCGTAGCCAGCTCCTGAATTATCTGCTTCTGACCGAGCTGGGGCACGGCAAAGTCGTGAACTTCCGCCCGCCAACGGTGCAACACGAATTCGTTAACACCGAGTCTGATTCGTCAAGACCGCATAGTGTTCGAGATCGACGACAGCCGGTGGCGTCCCGACGGTTCCGCATCATTCGACTTGCAACGAGGCTTGATTGCGATGCTGCGAGATGTGGGCGTGGGCCTCGTTTGCAGCTTTACAGAGAAGCCATTATCCACTGGTTGGGTGGGCACGCTTTGGCGCTGCGAGAAGTCGACGTCGTCGGACGTGCAGGCAGAATTGGCACGCATCAGATGACTTGTACGTCCGAAGGCGCGGGTATCTGCATCACGGCCCTCAAGCCACAAGACTTGGCGACGTTCGAGGACCAATACCACCGGCTCGCCGCCCATCTCGACTTGAATGCCATCCATTGGATCAACATTTCCCGCTCGTTGGTGACGTTTCACTCGCTTGACGGGAGGAAGCACAGTAACTAAAGACAGAAAGATTACTGAGAGAAAAATCTCCTGATCGGGGCGGCGATATCATCACGCCCGAACCAGGCCTCAACCAGCCGGATAAGGACGTTATTCATTGGGTGCTCGCGCTGGACTGTCGCGGCCTTGCAGCAAGAACAATATCGCCATGCTCGTGGCAAGGTGCGGGTCGTCTTCGGCGTGCCCGGTGCCTTTCCATGAGCCATCGAGCTGCTGCAAGTTGAGCAGCGTCTTCGATCCATCATCGAACCAGTCGTGCTCGCCGAATCTCGCCTTACCGGAAATCCGCCCGGCCTTGGCAAGTGCGAGCAAGTAATAGAATTGCCACCCCTGCCCGCGGATGCCTGGGTTCCCATCAACTCTGAAATTCCGCGCCAACCAGGCCGCCGCGTTTTCAATGGACTTGGCGGCCGGTTGGTCGGGCTTGTCTTCGCCCAACACTTTCGCCGCCGCGGTCACGCAATACAGCCCCTGGCTGGTCATGCTGCCCGTGCCGCCCAGACCGGGCTTGTATCCCCAGGAGCCGTTGTTGTTCTGCGTGTTTACATAATAATCGAGCGTTCGCCGCCAGACCGCGTTTGCGGTTTTTACGCCGACCCGGTCCGCTTCGTACAACGCCGCGACGGCGAAGGCCGTGTTCGAGTTGTCGCCCCGCGCTTGAGGGTAGCCCCAGGCGCCGGTGAACGGCCCCTGCTGCTTCTGCTGCAAGGCGAGCCATTCGACATTGCGCTCGATTGTCTTCCGATGGGTCTGAGGGCCAGCGGCGCAGAACACGAGCGTTTGAACTGCGGTACTGTAAGTCATGCTTGGCTGCAAGGGCCCAAGGTGAGCGAGTGTGAGCCGGAGGGAAGGATCGTCCGGTTTTATTCCATGCTTGAGCAGGGCAAGCGTACACAGCCCCGTGATGCCGCCGGGATAACCGACCGGATCGGGCCAGAAGCCGTCAGCCTTTTGTTGGCCTCTGAGAAAACGAATGCCACGGTCGATCGCCTGGTCGATGGCCGATGGTTGCTCGTCGTTGCCTGCCGCACCCGTCGCTGACGGACCGTCGGCGTTCGCCGCTGCGTCGGCGGACGGCGGTGGATCTTTTTCTTCAGGCGCGGTCGAGGCGTCGTCGGATGGCTGGCGGTCCGTGGCAGGCGGAGGCGATACCTCTCGTGCCTCAACGACAACCGGCGTATGCGGATTGCCGGGCATGGCCACCGTCAGCCGCTGGCCCGGCAACACCAGGCACAACGCGGCGGCGGCCATCAACCAGTAGCGGAGCGGCGTTCGGCTGCGAGCGGCAACGTTCGATCGCATGATGTGTTCGATTCGCCGTTGCGTGACGTCGGCCGCACGCATGCCCGGAAACGCCGGCAGCACCGGCGATCGCCGCTTCACACGCAGCACATCCAGCAAACATTGAGCATACGACGCCGGCGGGCAATCCAGCGCCGCCAGCACGGCTTCGTCGCACGAACGCTCTCGCTCTCGCGTGACCGCCCGGCAGATGCACCAGACGAGTGGATGGAACCACCACACGACCTGCGTCGCGAACTGAAACACGCCCACGTAAAGATCGCCGCGGCGAATGTGAATCATCTCATGGGCAAGCACCATCGCCAGGTCTTTCGTGTCGCGGCCGGCAAGCAACCGCAGCGGTACGACGACCGTCGGCCGCCACAGGCCAAACACGCCAGGTCCGGTCGACGTCGAGGTCACGACAACCGTTGGCCGCCGTCGCAAGCCAAGCCGAGCGGCGATTTCGCCCACCAGGCCCTCCAAGCGACTGTGGTCGGGGGCCGGCACCGCACGAATGCCGCTTCTCCATCGCCATCCATCGACGCACGCCCGGACCAGGAAACCGACGGCCCCCGCAAGCCAAGCCGTGAAGAACACGAGCGCCGTGACCGTGCGGCCGTTCATGGCTTCTGCTTGTGTCAACGGACGCGATGGAACATTCGCGGGCGCAGCGTCTGCGGTCTGATCGGGCCGTCGCTCCGTCGGTGAGGCTGCGATCGCAGGAGCACTCGCGGACGCCGCCAGCGACGGACCTTCGCGGGACTGCTCGCTGCTCGCCGGCGCCAGGTTGATCTGCGGCGGCCAACAAAAAATGCCGCCGTAACTGCTCCAGACGGGCGGCACCCAACATTTCAGCAAGACCACCAGCCCGACGAGATAAGCAAGCTGCGGCCGGCGATGGCATGCGAAGCGCAGGACCGCTGCGGCCAAGAGCGCCACCAAGGTCACTTGCCAGAGTTGCCGGCAGGCCAATTCGACGATTGGGTGCAGATCGGTGGTCATTGTTTGCGCTCCTTGAGCTCGTCGAGCGTGCGTTGCAGCCGCTCGATTTCTTCGTCCGACAGGCCGCGATCGTTGATCAACTGCTCGACCAGAGGTAGCGGCTGGCCGTCGAACACGCGGTCCAGAAAATCGCGCACGACCTCGCCGACGACGCGGTCCGGCTCGACGCGCGAGCTGTAGATATTGGCGCGGCCCCGCTGGCGCACGCGCAAGTAGCCTTTGGCTTCCAGCCGCCGGAGGTAAGTCTGAACGGTGGCGAAATCGAGACCGCGCTCGCGGGGCAAGGCTTCAAGCACTTGCCGCACGGTGGCCTCGCCCAAGCGCCACACGATGCGGGCCAGTTCCAGTTCCGACTTTGCCAACGGCGGACGTTTCGGCATGCGAGCACCCATGAATACGTTCAATTGAACGCATTGTAGCGTTCAATTGAACGCCGTCAAGAGTGCCGCCAAAGATTTCCCGACCAATGCCTGGCCGCCGCGTTTGAAACGATGAATCGGCCCAGCGAGCCATGCACCGGCTTGCGCGTCGTTCATTGTCGAACCCGGGAGATGCTGGCAAACACTCCTTGGCGTTTC
The DNA here is from genome assembly GCA_035533075.1 of Pirellulales bacterium. NCBI lineage: Bacteria > Pseudomonadati > Planctomycetota > Planctomycetia > Pirellulales > Pirellulales bacterium. The sequence continues at coordinate 64,154 of DATLUO010000174.1, forward strand.
GCCGCTGATCGCGGTACACTAACCTAATAGACATGAGCGCGGGGCGCCCGCTCGAAAGGCACTCGCTGGGACATCGTGCAGATGGCGAAAGATGCAAGCGACCCACAGCAAAAAATCGAACAACAGATCAAGAACGCAGGCTTGCCGACGCACGGTGTTGCGCCCTTCCGTCCAGCATTCGACAAGAACAAGAAGGGAGAACTGATCGTCAAGAAGGCCCGAGTCGAGCACGGACCGAGAATAGGGAAGTACGGATACGTCGACACGCAGGGGAGAATCTGGATCAAGGACCGGGCGCACGGAAAGTATCCCGATCATTGGGATGTGCAAGAGAACGGCGGCAAGCTCGGACGAACGAGAGTCGATTCGGACGGCAACATTCTGCCGTGAGACCGACGCGCCGCCCGACCCATCAAGAGAGAAAAAATGGCCATCCCCCGTGAACGCAGAACGAAAGCCGGTGCCCCGCCACGGGAACTAGGTCTTACCGCAATCGGATCATCGGGCCCGTGGGAAATCGCCGTTGACGAAAGCACGTCGGGTCCGAATCGATGGTTTGCGCAAATCGAGGGGCCGTCGATCTACCTTCGCTTTGAGATCGCATCGCTGGAAATCGTCGAAGAGATCCTTGAATTCTTGGCCCGCTCGGCAGGCGAGAACGGCGGCCACGGGCACGAATCGCCCTCGGACTCGCTGGCAATCAGTGGGGGCAAGTCGGAAGTGCTTCTGCTGCGCGACGATGAGTTCAGCGACCGGTTTTTTCTCGTCATCCAGCCAAGCAAGGGGCCGTTAACTCGATTGACCATTGCGGGCGACGACCTGACGCACGTGCTTGCGGCGTTGCGGCAGGTGGCGGAAGACCTGCGCTGAGTCAGGCCGTCATCCGCTCCCACAGCAGCCGATAGTATTTCATCACGCGGACCGGATCGGCGGTCGGCGAGCCCTCTTCGACGAGCGTCCAACCATCGAAGCCGGCGCCCTTCAGCAGGCCGAATAACGGCTGCCAGGGGTAATCGCTAATCAGATCGTGGATGTGGATGGTGCCCAGCCGGTTTTTCACCAGGTTGAAGTTGTGCTCCAGACCCTGACCGGCCAGGTCGGCCGGGTTGCAATTCCAGCAGACCGTTGCGCCCGGATGATCGGCGACGTTCATGATCGTTTGGATGTGTTCGAGCTTATCGGTGCCGTGCCCGTGTATTTCCAGCCGCAAGACAACGCCGTAGCCTTCGCCGAAGGCGGCCAGCTCGCCAAGCGTTTTGCCGATCTGTTCGAGCGTCTTGGCCACGGGCACGTCTTTGGGCAGGCCGTTGGGCCGCACCTTGACGCCCGACGCTCCGCAATCGTGGGCCAGTAGGATGAAGGCCTTGGTCTGGTCGATGTTCTTTTGCAGCGTGGTCCGGTCGGGCGAGTGATATTCGCAGGTGCTGCCGAAACCGACCAATTCCACGCCCGACTCGCGGAACACGTCGGCCACCCGCTTCCGTTCGTCGGCCCCCAGCGAGGGTTCGACGCCGTGTTTGTGCCCGGTGCGCAGCTCGACGCCCGCAAAACCGGTCGTTCGGCAGTTTTTGATGACGGTGGGCAGATCCCACTCGGCGCCCCACATGTAGGTGACAAGTCCGAGTTGCATGGGAGGATTCAGGGTTCAGGTTCAGGTTCAGGCTATGGGTGCAAGGCACGGCGGTCTGGGTCAGCATAACCCGCGGCATCGCCAATTTCGAGTCTGGCAGGTAAATAGGCTCGGCCGACCTCCGCTCCCTGAACCCTGAACCCCGAACCCTGAACCCATTTTTTGGTTGCGGAGCGGGCAAAGTCTGATACGATGAAATTCGTGTTAGCGAAACAACCCCGCGGTGGCCGGTCGCCAAGCCGGAAGCCGAGGAAACGAGTTCTGTGAGTTTTTTGCGACTGGATCGGTTGCAGGTAGCGAGAACCAGCTTACAACGAAGTCGGGCCGAACGATGCACTTACTGATTATCCTCTTGCAGCAGTTGCTCGGAATGCTTCCGGGCTCCAAGACGGTTCCTCAGGCGGAAGTCGTCCGCAACGGCGGCGCGAACCCCAATTCGGGCGAGCCTGACGCGTGCGGCGGCATTGCGATGCCCCATTGCGGCTGGATGACACCGTTTGAAGCATTTTACGGCGCCCTAGCTCGGCCGACGATCCCGTCGGCCGCGCCCCGGCGTCTATCACGCCTTTGTATAGCGGCGCTGCGCGCCCGTTGGCCGATGGCCGAGGGGGGCGCCGTGCCGCGCCGGACCGCCCAGGCTGAAACGGTCTAACGGTTTCTCTCGCGCTGTCGCCGTTTTGTCGTGATACGCAGGCTGCCCGTTCGGGCGGCCCGCTCGTTCTCTCTGTGCCGCCGTTGGCCCCCGCGGTTCGCTTTCACTCGTTGAGTCGGTCACCGGGCCGTCTGCGCCACGACTTGCTTTGGCCCAGACCGGCGATGGAACGAGGAAGCCATGATTGGAACGCCGGGCATCATCATTCTGATTGTCGCCACCTTCGCGGCCAGCGTGCTGCTGTTGAAGGGCTACGACTATCTGCGCCAGAAAGACGCCGAGACCCGCGCCCGGGAAACCGTCGAGAAGGCCGATCGCGAGATTGATGCCCGACGCCGCGAGGCCGAGCTGGAGATCAAGGAAACGGCCATCCTGCAGCGGGCCGAAGGCGAAAAGGAGATGAGCGTCCTGCGGCAGGAGCTGCACGAGCGCGAACGCCTGCTGGACAAGCGGCAAGATGCTCTGGAACAGCAGGCCGACCAGCTTCGCAAGCAGGAGAAGATGGTCGAGAACAACCAACGCAAGCTGGCCGATCGCATCGAAGAAACGACGCGCCGTCAGGACGAGCTGGGCAAGCTGCTGGAGGAGCAGCGGCGCGCCCTGCACCACATCAGCGCACTCAGCCAGGAGGAAGCCACGCGGCGGCTGTTGAGCATGCTCGACGCCGAGCTGCAACATAAGTCGGGCGCGATCATCATGCGGCACGAAAAGCAGATGGCCGACATCTGCGAAGAGAAGTCGCGCGAAATCCTGCTCACGGCCCTGCAGCGCTACGCCGCCGCTCACACCGCCGAAAGCACCACCAGCACCGTCGACATTCCCAACGACGACATGAAGGGACGGATTATCGGCCGCGAGGGGCGCAACATCCGGGCCTTCGAGAAAGCGACCGGCGTCGACGTGATCATCGACGATACGCCGGGCGTGGTGATCGTCAGCGGCTTCGACATGGTCCGCCGCGAGGTTGCCCGGATCGCGCTGGCCAAGTTGATCGCCGACGGCCGCATCCATCCCTCGCGCATTGAAGAGGTGGTGGTCGCGACGCAGGCGGAGCTGGAGCAGCACTTGCAGAAGCTCGGCCAAGAAGCGGCCCACGAGGCCGACGTGCCGGGCCTGCACGAACGTGTGATTCATCTTCTCGGCCGGCTGCGGTTCCGCACCAGTTACAGCCAGAACGTGCTGCGGCACTCGATCGAAGTGGCCTTTCTCACCGGCATGCTGGCCGAAGAGATCGGCCTCGACCCGCGGTTGGCGCGCCGTTGCGGCCTGCTGCACGACATCGGCAAGGCGGCCGACCATGAGGCCGAAGGGGGCCATCCCAAGATCGGCGCCGATCTGCTCAAGCGTTACGGCGAAGGGCCGGAAGTGGTGCATGCCGCGCTGGGCCATCACGACGACCTGCGCCTCGAAAACCCCTATACGGTCTTGGTGGCCGCGGCCGATGCGTGCAGTGCCTCGCGTCCCGGCGCCCGCCGCGAGACGCTGGAGCGTTACATCAAGCGGATGGAAGAACTGGAAACGATCGCCGGCGGCTTTCCCGGCGTCGAACAGGCCTTCGCCATTCAGGCCGGCAGGGAACTGCGGGTGCTCGTCCGCTCGAAAGACACCACCGACGCCAGCGCCGCCAAAATCTGCTTCGATATCGCCAAGGCGTTCGAGGATCAACTGACTTATCCGGGCGAAATCAAGGTGACGGTGCTTCGCGAGTCGCGGTTTACGGAGATTGCTCATTGAGACTTCTGCTCATTGGCGACATTGTCGGCAAGCCGGGCCGCCAGATCGTGGTGCAGGCGGTGCGCGGGCTGATCGAACGCGAACATCTCGATCTGGTGGTCTGCAATGCGGAAAACATCGCCGGCGGTTCGGGCATCACGCCGGAGCTCTATCGCGAGTTGATCGCCGCGGGCGTCGACGGCATTACCCTGGGCGACCATATCTACCGCCGCCGCGAGATCAACCCGGTGCTGGAATCGGCCGGCAACATCGTCAAGCCCGCGAATTTTCCGCCGACGGCCCCAGGCCGTGAGTTCATGATCCTGCCTGCCCGAAACGGCGTTTCGGTGGCGGTCGTCAGTCTGCTGGGCCGGGTGTTTATGCGGCCGGTCGACTGTCCCTGGGCGGCGGCCGACCGCGTGCTGGCCCAGCTTCCCGCCGAGGTGAAGGTGATCCTGGTCGACTTTCACGCCGAGGCCACCAGCGACAAGCAGGTGATGGGCCGCTATCTCGACGGGCGCGTTTCGGCCGTGTTGGGAACGCACACGCACGTGCCGACGGCCGACGAGCAGATTTTGCCGGGCGGGACCGCCTTTCAATGCGACGTGGGCATGACCGGCCCGCACGAAAGCATTTTGGGCCGCCGCATCGACCGCGTGATGGAGACCACCCGCACCTTCAACCCCACGCATTTTGACGTGGCCACGGGCGACGTGCGCCTCAACGGCAGCATCGTCGACGTCGATCCCGCGACCGGGCGCGCTTTGGCCATCCAGCGGCTCTGTTTCAAGGGTGAGATATAACCCACAGGACCGCTTACACGCCACAGGCAAAAGGCTGATTCCATTGAGCACCGAATGGGAGCGTGTGCGCGAATTCCCGTCGGGCCTTCGCGAGCGGTGCGCCGCCGACGGCGGCTACGTGGCCATCGTGGAGGTCTGCGGTTTCAACGACTGGCTGTTGAAGTTGCTGCCGGAGTACGGCTGCCGCGACGTCGTGCTGATTCAAGCGGACGAGCGCAGTCGCGAGAATACGGACCGTCGCGACGCGAGCCGGTTGAGCGAGTTGCTGTGGATCAACCGCCGCTGCCGGGTCCCGGCGCGCCGGGGTTGCCCGCCGTGTCGTTCTGGCCGTTCTGGCCCGCTCGCGCCGCCGCTGTCCTGGCCCGAGTCGCGCCAAGGGCCATCGGCGCGTCGGCGCCGACCGTTGTGAGCGGCCGGCGCCGACGCAGCCGATCGGTCACTTCACGACTGCTTGCTGATGAATGGATTGTCAAAGAACGCGGTGCGCCGCGAGCCCCCTCGCGACGCTACTGGCCCCTCATGGCTGCCTCTGTTGATTCGCAAATTGGACCCATCCCGCGTACTGTGTCCTAATGCACCACCTTGGGCCACAGCGACCAGTTGTCGCGGTACTTGTCGAGCGAGATTCCGTTGCACTCGACGCCGTGTTGGCTGAAGGAGATGTGCAGCACGATGCGGCGGCCGTGGTCGGTGAGGTGGCCGACGCCCTGGAACTCCCAGAGATATTCCAGTTCGCTGCGTGAAATGACGAGAAACTCGCGTCGGCCGTCGGGGTGCATGAGGACCAGCACGTAGTTCAGATCGGGCTGTCGGGGCGTCCGCAACTGGTCCAGCGAGATGTTGAACGCTCCCGACACGCGTTTCTTTCCTTTGCCGGTGGCGCTTTTGACCTGCACGCGGTACAGCAGGCCGCTGCGGTCGTGGACCACGTAAAGATCGTCGCCGCGGTCGACTTCGGGCACGGCCACGTTATAGCCGCGCTCCAGCAGCACGGCCAGCACGGCCATTTGTCCGCTCCGACCGACATAAGGGTTCTGCCTGCTCGACATCGTTTTTCATCTCCATCGACAAACGCGACATTCTGCGACACGCCGATAACGTATCATAAGTACATTATCATTGCAAGCACTCAACAGAGAAGTGTTCGTGTTTTATCACCGGCCTGCCTGCCGCCGGGGTTGGCCGGCGAGCGGGGATTTCGGGGTGCCATTCGCAGGTGCCCCGGCGGTCTGGTAGAATAATGGTGCATAGCAAGCAAGGGGGTTGTTCCGAAAGTAGTGCCTTGGCGACACGACCACAGGTTCCCATCATGACCACCGTAGGCCAGGCGATTGACGAGCTGCTGCTCGCTATCGAGTGCTTCACCCCCGACGATTGCAAAGACCAGTACATCATTTCCCGCTTTGAAATAGGACCCGGCAATTCGTTCGCCACAGCACGGCGACTGGATTACCGATAACCAAGCGCGGCGAACCGTTCGCTTTTCTCCACGGCCCACTCGTCGGCCTCCGCCTTTTTGCGATACGCTTTCAAAAACGCCGATGCCTTCCCCAGGTCGCGAAGCTGTTCATAAACCGTTACGAGCCGCCGGAGAATCGCCGGGCGGCCGGGAAAATCGCGATTCAACTGCAGGAGGACCTCGCATGCTTCATTGAACCGCGCTTGCAGACCAAGAATTGAGGCCCTTTTAAACAACAAGTCGGGCGTCTCGCCCTCCTCGGCAATCATCTGGTTCAGTAATCGTTCCGCGCGATCGACGTTTCGTGTCTCCAAGCAGCATTTGAGCGCGAGTTGCTTGATGTCGCGTTGAACGGTCGAGGGGGTCTCTACAAGACGCGGATTCTCGTCGAGATATTTCAGGCAGTCGAAATATCGCCCGTCTCGCGCGGCGGCATTGAGCATCATTAAGAACGCGTGGGCATCGCCCGACGCCTCGAATTCCAAGCGGGCCGCGTTTTCCGCCGATTTGTAGTCCGACTTTTCCAGATATCCGACCACATCCGACGACCAATCGGCCACCGCGCGTTTGAAAACCGAGTGCGTTTTCTCAGCCACGTAGTCGAGCTGTGCCCGCCGGGCCTTTTCTGTTGCGCGGATCAATTCGCCGACCGACGTCCAGCGGTCGTTCGGATCGCGGGCCATGGCCCGCAAAATGACTTCCTCCAGCGCCGGACATACCGAGCTGTTGATTTCTCTGGGACGCGGAAAAGGCGCGTAGCGTGCCACCTGGCTCAGCGTATCATGCGGCAGCCGCGAGGTGACCAGATGGTAGAGCAGCACTCCCAGGCTGTAGATGTCGGCCTTGAAGACCTGCTCCTTGTTCTTTCCGCGCAGCGTGATGCCGGCAACTTCCGGTGCGGAGTATAGGATCGTGCCTCCGTTCTCCCTGGTCCGCGCATACATGTCCTCCGGCAAGACGCTGCTGCCGAAGTCGGTGACCTTGGCCCGATCTCCGGCAATCAGCACATTCTGCGGTTTGATGTCGCCGTGCGACATACCGAGGTCGTGTAGGTAACGAACGCCGTCGAGTACCTGCAGGTACAGCGACAACAGCCTGGCATAGCTTGTAACGAAGCCTTGGTCGCCTTCGTCCAGCAAACGGGCCAGCGTATCGCTGGGAAAGTACTCCATCTCGATCACATACCATTCACGCTCCGGCGGGACTCGGTCCATCCAATAAACCCGCACGACGTTCGGATGGGCGTCGAGGCCAATCAGCCGCTTTCCTTCGGCCAAATCTTCGTTTTTCGCGCCCTGTTCGCGGGGAATCTTGACGGCTACAATCTCGCTGTCTTCCAGCCGCTGCGCGCTCCACACCGTGCCGTGCGTGCCTTCCCCCAAGCATTCCATCAGTTCATAGCGATCACCCAGGCGTCGGTCGGCCCGCGGAATGAAAAAGCGATTGCGTTGGCTCATTCGGTCCCTCGCTCGATCATTTGCCAGAGTCGCCACGTGCCATCGGCCGTTTGCCGCAACACGGTTTGGAAGATCAGCAATCGACAGCTCGAACTGCCGGCGACGCGTTCCTTGGCGGCAGTTTCGAACCCGCTGCGCACGCGCTCTTTCATCGCCCGATGATCGGGAAGCGTGGCCACGCTCTTCGTCCAGTAGGCAAGCACGAGCGCGCCGGCCGCTTGTTCCCAGCGGTGATGTGCCAGCAGCAAGTTGCTCACCTTCGCCATCAGCTTGCCTTCATCGATCGCACCGGCGTACCGCTCGAACTCAACGAGCACGCTGGGACGGACTGAATCTCTGCTGTACCAGGCCGAATCGCTCCGCACGTCAAGGCCGACATGCGCATAAGCTCCGCGAAGCGGCGGCGGCATTTCAACAAATGCCTGATAGCCCAATCGCTGCCCCAGCGAGGTCCAATAGGTCACGCCGGCACTATGCAGCGTGCATGAATAATCGGCGAGCCCGCGGTCGGTCCACAACGGCAGCACCTCGCGCGCAACCGCCAGCGACGCACACTCTTCGGTCAACCGTCTTCGCAGCTCGTCAATCACCAAATCGCCCCCACACCTTCAGCACGTCGGGTGATTCCCCGCCATGAATCAGCGCCTTGGCGCCGATTTTCACTAGCAAGGGCGCCGCGATCGAACGGCCGAAAATCAGCGCCTCTCCGGTTGAAAGGCTGGGCAACTCATCCAGGTCGGCCTGGCTTACCATGTCGGACGTCTTGGCAATGAACCGCTGGTCGTCGGGATTCTTCAGCCGCATCGTAATCAAGGTGTTGCACTGCGAGGTAACGTCGGGATCGAGCTTCGACGGCCGCTGGCTGACGATGGCAAATCCGACACCAAACTTGCGTCCCTCACTGGCAATCTTCTTGATGATCCGATGACTCACGGCGCTTTCGCCCGCCGGCGCAAAGTTGTGCCCTTCTTCGTAGACCAAAAAGGCCGGCCGAATCGGGTCGGTCTTGCTCGACGCCGCCTGCAAAATCTCGCTGGAGATCAGGGCCGTGACAATCTGCTTGGCCGTATCGCTCAGCCCTTGCAGGTCGACCACCGCCAGCCGTCCCTTTCGCTCCGACGGCCGCCCGACCATCTGGTAAATGTCGGTCGGCGCCGCCAGCGCCGCCGAATAGAATGCCTGCGCCTCGGCGAGCACGCGCGCCAGCTTCAGCGATGCGACTGCGGCACTGCGGCCGTTGAGCGCGGTCGCTTCGGCCTGGCTCAACTGGTCCCATTCCTTCAGCTCTTCGAGTCCGTCGCCCAGCAGGTGCCGCAGCCGATTGATGTCACGCGGTTCCGTCTTGTCGATCAGCCGCCAATACCGAATGGCGACGTCGAGCACGCGTTGTTGCGGCTCGGTCAGTCCCGGCAGGATTTCGCTGATATCGTCCATTTCGAAATGGTCGAATTGCAAGGCCAGCTCCCGATTGACCCCCGCGTATTTGTGCCGGAACGAGGCATGTTGCGGCGTGAACGCGGCGATCCCCGCACCCGCTTCCGCCAGGCGGCGAAACATCTGCTGAATCTCGGGAATCCGCCGCTGATCGCGCACGTCGTCGATCGCGTCGGCGTCGGTGTTGAAATTCAGCTTGCCTGCTTGCAACGCACGGCCGTACTCACCGTGCGGATCGAACACCACCACGCTGCCGTTGTGCAGCGCCACCAGCCGCTCGATGATTCGACCCACCGTGTACGATTTGCCGGCGCCCGTCATCGCCAACACGGCCAAGTGCTCGGTGACCAGCCGGTTGATATCAAGGAATACCGGCACGACGTTCTCGCCGCGGTCATAGCCCACCAGATTTCCAATGTGCAGGCCCGTCTGCTCGTCGAACTCGTAGAATTTACTGAGAAAGTGATAATCGACCGTCTGCACCTTGGCGCCCGGATCGAGCGGCCGCCGTGGAATGCGGATTTGACCGGTCGTCGGGTCGTTGAAACCGACCAGCTCGATGCGGCCCAACACGCTCTCGCCGGTCACACGTGCACCAGGCATCAACTCCAATTCGGTTACCGAGTTCCCCATGCCGGCGTCATAGAGAGCGTTCGTGCGCGCGATGCTCACGATTCGCCCCAGCACGTCGCACGACGGCTCGTCCGGCCGCTCTTGATGCGAAACGCGCACAAACTCGCCGCGGCGGCCCGCCATCGAAGAGGTCATGACCATTGTCAATCTCGCGGGGTCGCCCGTATTGCCCACCAGCTTGCCCAACACCTGATGTTTCATTGATTGCTTCCTGTCGATGTTCAATTCAGCTCATCCAGCTCCGAGAGCCAGACGTCTTCGATCTCTTTACTCTTCATCTCCTCGTGCAGGCAGTGCCGATAGTGCTTGAGAAAGCCGTCGAGCGCGTTCAGTTCTCGCTCCGCCAATTGCACCGGCAATGGCCACGCCTGGCGGCCGGCGACTACCGTCAGCGCCATCACCGCGCCTACCAGGCGATCGAGGTCCGCCGCTTTCCAGCCGGGCTCGTCGCCGACAAGTTCGAGCAGCCTGGCCGGCGTGCCAGGGCCGGCCGCATAGTGCAAACCGATCACTCCGGCGGCCATGACAGTCTCCGGTTCCATGCGCGGCGTCTGGGTGCTCATGCGAAAGGCCGCGGTGCGGGTAAAGCTGCCCAAAATGCCGTGGATAAAACGCCGCTCGCCGATGCCCGAGATGGCCTTTTCGGCCCCGTAAAGGTCCCGCAGCACCTCTTGGTCGAGCTCGTCGACGTGCAACACGTGCCGGCAGCCTTCCTCCGTGCGCAGATCCTGCTGTGCGACCGCGATGATGGCCCCATAGCGCTCCGACGCGATGCCGGCAAGCATGGGGCCTTTCGGATTCCAGGGAAACAACCGCTCGCGATGCTGCTGCCAGAACTGCTCGATGGCCGAGAGTGTCTCGTTATACAGCGCGCGATAGCCCGAATAACGCTCCTTGTTTGGCGCCTCCATACTGCGGTTGAGCAACAGCGGACAGTCGACCAGAATCGCATCGAGCGGCTCCGCCGACTTCAAAGCCCGGTCGGCCAGCTCATACGCCTGTCGCACTCCCATGAGCTGAAATCGCTTCGCCTGGTCTTCATAATCGATGTCGTCGATGTGGCAGGAACTGTCCTGACCGCACGTGGAAACCACGTTGTCTTGTACGGCGATATCCATACGGCAGGCGGCCGCGGCATAAAGGTAACCGCCCGCCACGCGCTTTGTGCCGGCCCGCGTGGCGATGCCCGCCACCCGGATCGACAGCGGCTTGGGCCGATCGACCGACCGCACCAGCCTGGACTTCACAAACAAGGGCGCGACTCGTTCCAGGTCGCGAATCTGCTTCAACAACCGCCCGGCGGTGCCGGGCAGGTGTACCTGCGTCTGCACCGCCAATGTTTGTGACAGCGATCTGGATCGCTCGCCTTGATTTTCACTCATCCGCGTTTTGCCTCCATCGCTTCGGCGTAGACCGCATAGGGGCTCGAAAGCAGGAGCCCGCGGCCGGCGGCCGTCAATTGAGCTCCACGCATCAATCCCGCCTCTTCCAGCTCATGCATCCGCTCAACGGCAACTGCTTGGGGCAGGCCCAACACCGGCGACTCGGCCAGCGATACGAGTGCCGCCTCACGGCTCTCATAGTCTCCGTGGCACAAATGCAGCATGATCGCGAAATGATCGGCGGTGGGCGTAAATCTGCTGATTTCGCTCTCGTCGTCCGCCGGGGCAGGCTCGCCCGCCAACTGGTGCAAATCGGTCAGCCACTCCGCCAATGCCTTGCGGTGATCGAGCACCGTAAGCGACCAGATCGGCAACGTCGTCAGGGCGAATACGCCGGAATGCGGATGTTTCTTATAGATGGCCGTATTGATGACGGTGTCTTTCCAGACTGCACCGAGGTGCGCCGGCGTCTGCAACGTGCCGGCCAGGCCGTAACGGACTTCGGCGCCGAGCAGCCTGGGCAACCCGCGGGCCTCGGTCGCGTCGATCTTGTTCTGGCGAACGATGCGCCACGATGTCGGTACGCTTGATTCTTGCAACCGAAAAGGCGGCACCATAACGAGCGTTCGCCCCGAGGGCGCCGCCCACTCGGCCCACTCAGCCTGTCCCTCGACCGTCCGGTCCTGGAATTCGGTGCCAAAGGCCAAACAGACTCCCCATGCGGTCGGCGGCTCCGCGGCGCGTGCGGCCCCGAGGGCTTCCGCCAACACGTCGCCACGCGAATGCTCGGCAAGCTGACCGATAAGCCAAACGGAACAGTTCATTCCTGGCCGCCTCCCAAGCGATAGGTGACGCGAAGGTAGTTGTTATCGACCAGCCGCTGCACTTGGTCGCCAGCGAGCGCCGGCGTCCGGCCGGCGGCCAGCTCTTCAACGATTGCCCGCCAAGTGGCGAACGAAATGCCGGCCCCGTCGAGCAACGGTTCTCCCTTGGCCGTCCATTCGGCACACCGGCCAGCCACAAGCTGCCGGGCCGCATGCAGGCTGCCGGCGGCTTCCAAGTCTGCTACGTCGAGCGGCTTTTCGCTCACTTGGCCCTTAACCTGGCGCAAGGCGTTAAACCCTTGTTCGATCGACTGCAACTCGTCGTTCTCCAGCAGGCGCCGCCGATAATCCTGCTCGGCGTTCTCCAGCGTCGTTACCTGACCGGCCAGCATGGCCAGCGCGCGCTTCGGCTCGACCAGCAGTTTTTTCGTCTCCTCCATCAACGGTTGGAAATTGCCCAACCGCGACGTGCCGTCGTGCTCCGAAATCAAGTCTTCAATATCGGCCGCCAGCGTCTCGGTGATCGTCCGTTCGATCAACGGCGGCCTCGCTCGCAGCTCGTCAAGCCCCGGCAACGATGTCGGATACTTGAAATCGTCGGGCGCATCGGCCAATACCGCGGCAAGCCGGTTCAACCGCACCGTCAGGTCCTCAAGCAGCTTGCGCTGCGCTTCATAGTTTCGTTTGAGCTCGCGAAAGCCGCCGGCGATGCTGCCGTTGATGTCGGCCAGCGGAAGATCGTGGTCCGAATCCAATGGCACGCCCACCTCGGCGGCCAATTGGCCCAAGCGGTCGGCGGCCTGCGCCACTTTCAAGTCCCTCAGGGCCTGCCCCAACGTGCCTGGCGATAGATACTGCGCCTTTTGCGTATCGCCCTCGGCCGGCCGTTCTCCGATCGAGCCCTCCAGAATATTTGCAATCTTCGCGAGCGAGCGCACAAACACCTGCACCGGAAAGCCGGCGATCGACTCCACATCCTTGCGCATCTCCTCGGCGACCTGCGCGGACCGCTTTTTGATCCGGTCGCGGCCCTTGAGCACGAAATCGACAAACAGATCGGCCTGCCGAATGCGCTTCCAGAGCGGCACCCCGTCGGCCTCGAAGTTGAGCGTGCGAATGCTGTCGTCGTAGGTCAGCCGCTTATACTCGTCGGCCGAATAGACATGCTCCGTCTTCTCGCGTGCCGCCAGGCGCGAGCGCGCGCAATCGACAAACAGGTCGCGCTTTTCGGCTTCGCTCTGGGCGTCGTTCCAACTCGGCTCCGCGGCCGCGAGCCGGCTCAGGCAGCTTTGCGCGATGTCGAGTTGCTCCTTCGCCAGCAAGGTCTTGGTGCCGGGCGTGCTCTCGCCCAGCGGCGCAAAATACTCGCCCACCTTGCCCGGCCCAAACACCGACTTCATCCGCTTGACGATCTTGGGATACTCGTCGTTCAACCAATTTCGCGCTTCGGCCAGCGCGCCTTCCAGCGCGGCGCGTGGCACGAGCGCATAACGCTTGTCGGTCCGCCTCGACCCGCTCGCGGTTTCTTCGGCAAAGCCGAGCGTGCAGGCCAGCGCCAGCCACTGCATATAGATATCGTTGGGCCGCGCGCCTTCCCAGGTGTAGCCCCAGAACCACTCGCGCTCGGCCAGCTCCATCGACCACTCGCGGTCCGGCGACGGATCGCGACGGATCAGCTCCTGGCAGAGTTTGTAAAGAAACGCCGGCAGCTCCGGCTCGGCGCTCTCGTCGTGCGTCGAAAACAAGCCGCACCGCTCGCTCTCCAGGTAACCTGCCGCCTTCGCGCGGGCAGAAACCCGCATCCGCTCCAGCGTGGATCGCACCTGCTCCGGATCGAGTCCGCTCGTTTCGTCGAGCTTCACGAGTGCCTTGGGCGGTGAGCTGTCGACGAGCATCCGCCGATACGCTTGGAACAATGCCTCCCGGTCTTCTTCCCGCAGCACGCCGCTCACCCGTAGCGGCCAGGCGATGCGCCCCCGGCGGTCGAGCTCGCGCCGCCACTGGTTGGCAGCCTCGCGCAAGGGACGAACCAGCGCCTGCAAGCGGTTGCTAAAGGCCGTGGTGAACCGGTGATAATGGAGCTGAAAACCCTGCCAGTCTTTCTTGGCCAGACCGATCGGGTGCAGCACGTACTCCTCGCGCGACGACAGCTGATATAGCAGCAGATACTCGTGCGCCACCCTGAGCTTTTCGGCGGTCGCCGCGTGGAACTGCTCCCACAGGTGCCGGGAGGAAGTAAAGGCCAGCACGGGCACGCGCCCCGCCGTGGTTCGCTGCGCGCTGACCTTGTCGCACAACTCGGTCAGCTCCTCGACGCTCTGCACCCAGGCCAGAATCAGCTTCCCTTCGGGGTGCAGGTGCAGGGCGTTGAAATCGACCAACCCGCCTTTGCCGCCCGGCCCTTTCGGTCCGGCGGTGGTAATAGCGGGCACGTCGCCCTTCAAGCCGGCATCGATCGCGTCGTAGTCCCAGTTTTCGTCGAGTGCCCGCATCGCGCCCGTGAGAATCTGCAGGGCCCGTTCGTGCTGGCTCTGCCCTTTGCACGCCTCGATCGCCTTTTCGTGCGCCGCACTCTGGTCCGGCTCGCGGAGGATCAGCGAGGTTGCGCCCTGCCTCCGCAAGCGCAGGTTCAACCGCGCCAGCATGTCGATGCTCGGCCCGACGTGCGTGGCCGATGCGCTCGACACCGCATCGGCCCCGATCTGTTCGCGCCACAGTGCCCGGGCCGCGTCTTCAGCGGCCGGGTGCGGATAGAGCATCGACACCAGGTGAACGAACGAGGCGGCATTCAACGGGATCAAGAGCGTGCGTTTGCCGCCGGCCTCGACCGCCCCCTTCGTCTCGTGAATCGAATAGGTGCTCAAATTGGCCAGAAGCTGCGTGAGGTCGAGCGGCTGATCGACCTCCGACAACACGTAGTCGTCGCGGTCGCGATTGAATTTCGCCGCCCGCAGCGCCTTGCCGCAGTCGTGGTCCGACCATTCGACCTTTTGATACAAGACGGCGATCGGCTCGCCGTACTCGTTGGTCGCGGCCAAGAGCGCCTGCCGCTGGTCGTCGTTCCACTTAACGAGCGGCACCGGCAACTGGCCGTATAGCAGCTCTTTCGCCGCGTCGAGAAAGTCGCGGCCAATGTTGAGCTCGGCGACCGCCTGGTGATCGAGCACATATTCGCCCATGCGGCTGGAGACGCGCACCGTCTCGTCGAACAGGCTGCCGGCCGAGGCGGAACCCGTCTCGCGCCGCGCGCGGCGGCCGGCGATCACGCCGTCAATGTTGGCCATCACCACGTTGAACCAGCCGAAATTGCCGCCGCTCATGGCGTAGGCCGCTTCGACCAGCCCCGCGGGATAGGCTTCGGCCAATCGCCCGTCGTTCTTCAGCAGCTCGACGAAGCTGCTCACGTCGGCGAACGGGTTCTGCGCCAGCTCGACGATTTCGAACCGCCGCGCCGTGCTGCGGATGTCGCGCAGCTCGTTGCCGATGGCCGGCGAGCAAAGGGCCACATAGCGCAGCCAGGGGAGCTTGCCTCGCGGGTCTTCTTCTTTGATCGCCTTGCCGATCAGCTTGATGGCCCGCCCGTCGAGATACTTCAGGTCGCCCACTTCGAGCCCGTAGGTAGCGGCTTCGGCGGCGGTTTCCAGCTCGTCGAGCGCGATCAAGAGGTACTTCACGCCGAACTTGCGCAGATAGTCATAGGCCGCCTGGCAGAGCCGAGTGACCAGATCGGGATCGTCGTAGAGTTGCTCGTCGCTATGGTGTGCCGCGACTTCCAGCGCCGCCGCCAGCTTGTTTTCGTCAAAACCTTTCACCAGCAGGCGGTCGTAGGCTTCTTTGGCGATCTGGCCCCGAATCGAAGTATCGAAGTGTCCCTTGGTCAAGGGGAGCAGGGCCTTATACAGTCCGTAGCCGAACCAGTTGTCGATATTGTGCGATTCGGTGGCCACCTGCGAGTAGCGGATGTAAAGCCCCAGGTACTGTTCGCGGTCGGCGTCGTTGCGAAACAGGCTGGCTTCCACGAGCTGCCCGGCCGTGTCGCGGACGTACCAGCCTTGCGAGGTGTCGTTGATCTGGCTCATCAGCTCGTAAGCCAGCCGCGACTTGCCGATGCCCCATTGGGCGACGACGGCGAACACGTGCGCGAACTTTTCCGCTTCATCGTCGACCAGGTGAATAAAATGCTCGAACTGCTGGTAGAAGCGCGTCTGACCGACGATGGGGTGCGAGAGCGGATAGCCCGACACGCCCGTCGCCGCCCACTTGTGCTTCTTTACGGAGTCGATGGCACTCATCTCAGCGCGGCCTCCTCACACGGAGCCGACGCGCCGGCGAGGCGCGGGTCTAGCCACGAAGCGGCGTAACCCATTAGGCGAAGCCGAAGCCTTTGTTGTTCTACACCTGCCGCCGTCAGCCGCGTAGCGGCGAGATAGTTTAGCCGTGGGCGCGGGCCCACGGTATGGATGGGACCGGGTGGGTAAGCCGCGTAGCGGCGACAGACCAGGAACGGCGCGCGCTCTGTCGCCGCTACGCGGCTGCGCGGGTTCTTGCATCCCGGTTCCGTGGGCTGGCGCCCACGGCTAAACTCTGCCGTCCCTACGGGACTGTCGACCGCAACGGCGATCCCGCCGGCCGGCTTTAGCCGGCTTCGGTCCTTTGCCACCAGCTTGAGCTGGTGGTTTGGTCCCCAAAGAAATTGCCTTTTTAAGCCGGCTTTAGCCGGGCTTCTCGACATTGGCTTTAGCCCTTGCAGGCGACATCGCACGTCTCGCATCGTATCGCACCCTTCAAGCATTCGTCATCACCACTGCCCCACCACTCGCCAGCCTCTCTTTCACCCATTGCTCGCACGCCTGGCGGATGGCGGAGGAGAGCACGCTCGCGCCGCGATAAAAATGCTTGCTACCGAAGGCCCGGTAGCAGCTTGTCGAGAATTCGTCGTCGATCACGTATCCCGGCCGTCGGCCGCCAGCCGCGCGCGGTTCGAACCGCCACACTTTTTTCTCCAGCAGCAGCCGCACGACGGCCGCCAGGTATTCATCGAGCCGCGCGACCTGCTCCGGCCGGGCAAGCAACGTCACGTCGAGCCGCGCCAGCACCCGCAGCACGAGTTGGCCCAGCGTGCCGCAGACGACTTCGTCGCCCTCCGCCGTCGTCACGACCACATCGACGCGGCCGGGCAAGTACGGATTGGCCAACTGGTCGTCGGCCAGCTCCAGCGCCAGCCTGCCCGAAATCTGTTCCGCCTCCCACGCCTCCTGTGTAAACGCCACCTGCGCCAGCAACAGAATCCACGGACGGCTCAGCACCCACTGCATCCTTGCCTGCTCCCGCTCCCTCGGCGAAGGCGCGGGGCTGGCGGCGTCTTGCTCCCTCTCCCTCCTGGAGAGGGCTGGGGTGAGCGTCGTCAGCGCCGCGCTCAGTTTCTCCCCACACTCCCCGCTCAACACAAACCGCAACTCAGCCTCCTTGTGGTGTAGGCGTCCCGCCTGCTGTTCGTTGTGGTGCAGGCGTCCCGCCTCTTGCTCCCTCTCCCTCCGGGAGAGGGCCGGGGTGAGGGCGTCCAGACCTGCCGCACGGCCCACAACCCTCGGCAACTGCAACAATCTCCCCGCGCACCAATTCCTTCTCGTATCGAACGGCTCGATCGCTTCCAGCGGCGGCGCTGCCTGCCCTTGTCCTCCCTCCACCAAATCCGCCGTGGCCCCGATCGCGCGCAGCAGCTTCGGCCAGGCCAGCGCCTGCTCGGCCGGCGCGCCGAACAGTGCCGTCTCGAGCGCCTGATAGCCCGTCCCCAGCAAGCTCGCTTCGCGTAGAGCTTCGCGGATTCGCCGACTCGCCGCGCCGAGCAGATCGATCGCTCGGCACAGTTCCGCCGCATCGCGTCGCTTCCCCGCCTCGCGCAGCCGCGCCGCCACGATCCGCAGCCACGCCGCGCGCAGCTCCGGCTGACAGGTGAATACCGCCGCGGCCGTCGCTCACCTTGATATCGACCTCGTGCGGGCCGATGTCGGACGTGCCCGTCTGCCATTGGATCGTGCCGGCGGAGTCGATCGACATGGTAGCATCCGAAATCGTCCCGCGGTCGTCTTGCGAGAGCTGCCCGCTTTTCGAGACGTGCTTGTGTGCGGCGATCACCACCCCAAGGCAACCTCCGGCCAACCGGCTGCACCCGCCGCATCGAGCACGTCCGAAACGCTTCGACCGCGTGTCAAGTTCGAAGCAAGCCCATCGGATCTGCCGCCAAATTTGCTCCGCTCCGCCACCGTCCGAGCTCGCCGCGGGCGGCGTGGACCGCATGCAAGGTCAGACGTACAATGCAACGTGTGCTCAGCAAGGAGGGCCCGCACAAATGCTTATGAAATTCTTGAGTGCCGTTCGTCGCGCCGCCGGCGACCAATTGTCGGGCGACGTTGTGCATCTTTACCAGAGTCAGCGCAAAGCGACGCGGCGCTTGATGCACGAGGCAATGCAACTGCTGACAAAGAGCGATCTGGAAAACGCCGCCAAGGCACTCGGCATGTGGCGCCGCGGCGTGATTGTGCTCGACGACGAGGACCAACTACAAGATTGGCCGAAACTGGGGGCGCGGCAACGGTCGGCGGTTACCGCTCTGGTGATTCGATGTTGCCTCGATGCCGGCAGCGCCGACCGGATGGGCTATGCCTAACAACGACGCGGATGCGAAGTCGTGTCATCAAATCGACGGCAGCGACAGGTATAACCGAGCGGCGGTGGCTGGAGGATTGCCTACCCAGGCCGTCGCGTTCGATCATCCAAAGTCGCTTAAGGAGCAACGAGCGCCTGAGGGTCGTCGAGCACCAAAAAATGCCCGTGGTCGGCCGTGACGATGACCGCCGTTTCGTGCCAGCATTGGCGGCGCTCGGCCCAGTCGGTGATGGCCCGAAAGGCGTCGTCGCCGCTGAGCACCGCGCCGATCGAGCTGTCGAGATTGTCGTCGTGGTTGGCCCAGTCGACGTCGCCGGCTTCCACCATCAGCCAAAAACCCCGCTCGTTGGCGTCGAGCACGTCGAGGGCGGCCCGCGTCATGTCGGCCAGCGTGGGATTCTCGGAGATGTCGGCGTCGCTGTAAAACTCCGCGAGCATACTGACGCCGGGAGCGGGATCGTAGTTGCCGTCGGCCGTGCGAAACGGCAAGTGGCCGTTGCGGACGCCGAAGAAGCCCAGCAGCCGCTGCCGCTCGTGCCGGGCACGCTGGGCCGCGTCGCGCAGCAATTCGCCGCCGTCGGTGCCCGCGGTGCGCTGGGCGACGACATAGCGTCCGCCGTTGTCGACATCGACGCGGGCCTGGTCGTCTTTCGTCAGGTACTTGTTGCCGCGCACGAAGTTGTTGCCCTGGCCATCGGAGAAGAGGCTTTCCTGTCCCCAGCCGCCGCCCAGCAGCACATCGACGCCCGGCAGCGGTTGCTCGCGATGGGCGCTGGAGGGTAGCCCCAGCAGGTCGCGCGTGAGGTCTTGATAATCGTCTCGCCAGACGTTGTTGGCGTAGGCCGCGGCGGGGGTGGCGTGGCTGATCGGCACGCTGGTCACCACCCCGACCGCGAAACCGTCGGCTTGCAGCTCACGGGCCAGCGGCACCCCCTGGCGGCCGTCAAAGGCCACGTTGATGGCGTCGTTGAACGTCTTGATGCCGCAGGTCATCGACGTGGCCGACGCAGCCGAATCGGTCACGGCCTGTTTGCACTCGAGCGACTGGCCGATGAGATACGCCGGCTCTTCGGGCACCGACCACGGCGTCGCGCCGCCACGCCGGTAGTCATATCCGCCCGGTATCTTGCCGCCCACATTCGTGACGGTCTGGGCATCGACGTCGGCAGTGGTCTTGTCGTTGTGCGGGCTGCTGACGAAGTAGCCGAAATCGGTCTCGACGCCGCGATAGTCCTGGAAGGCCAGGCCGGTGCCGCGTCCGGCGTCGTAGGCCACTTTGCCGCTTGCGTAGATGGCCGCGGCCCGCGTGGTCTGCCAATCCATGCCGTCGAAGATCAGGAGAATGATGTACTTCTTGCCCGCCGCGACGGCCCCGCGCTGCAAATGGTAAAAATCGGTCTGATCGCAGTAATCGGCCCGCGGGTTCAGCGTTCCTTCCGGCAGCCGCCCGTAGAGGGCTTCGATCTTGACCGAATCGCGATAGACACTCTGCTCGCCGACGAAGCGGCCGAGCGAAATGCCGAAGGTGTAGACCGGTATCAAACGGTTGGAGTGTTTCGTCCAGCCGGCGTAGCGACTGGGATTCAGCCCCCAATGTCCCCAGCGGGCGGAGCCTTTGGCCAAGGCGTCAATCTGCAAGCAACGCAGGTGGTCGCGGGCACCGTCGCCGCAACCGTGCCGCGTCTGGCCGAAAAGCGGCGACGGAATGAGGCCATAGACGGCGGTCAGGATGATGAGTCGAAAGGTGGTCAATGCGTGCTCCTTAGAATCCAAAATCCAAAATCCAAAATGGCACTACGGCATTCCCTTCCATCGCCTGAGTCCCCATTCGCCGACGAGACAGGCGATGGCAAAGAAGAACACCGGCCATTGGTGCCAAAGCGGATACGTCCAGGCTTCGGTGACGGGAATCTTACGGTTCGGCAAGCTGCTGACAAAGCCATCGAGTTCGTCGGCCGCGATCATTTCGCCGCCGGTCGCCGAGGCGATGCGTTCCAGCAGCTCGCGGTTCGGCTTCAGGCTGCGCAGCTCCTCGGCCGCGGGTTCGACCGTCCAGCCGACCTCGCGCTGGCCAACGTCGCTGGCGTCTTCGGCCTTGGCCGTGACCGTGGCCCGATAGGCGCCGGCCGTGCGCGAGGCGAAGGTGGTTTCATATTGCCCGGCGGCCCGCGGGCTCGGCTCGGCCGTCAGCTCGATCTGGCGCCCTTCCGGCGTCTTTAAATGCAAAGTCACCGTGGCATTGTCGAGCGGCTCGAACAGCTTGTCGCGCACGCGAACGGCAATCCGCACCGGCAAGCTCGGCTCTCCCGTCGATTGCTCCGTCTCCGCTTCGACGCGCTGCGGAACGTCGGCCACCAGCCAGCGCACCGTCTGCCGCCAGGCCTTTTCCAGGTCGCTCTCCGCGCCCTCCTTGCGATGCAGGTTCCAACGCCACAGGTCGCCGATGGCAAGGGCCGCCGCC
This sequence comes from Pirellulales bacterium, assembly GCA_035533075.1. NCBI lineage: Bacteria > Pseudomonadati > Planctomycetota > Planctomycetia > Pirellulales > Pirellulales bacterium. Next base: position 85,268 of record DATLUO010000174.1, read on the forward strand.
CGGCCGCGGCCGAACTGCTGCACGACCAGCGCCGGCAACGTCTGGCCGTCGGACGACTGCACGCCGGCCAACACCGCCGCGCCCGGCTTGATCGCCCCGGCGTAACTGACCGTCGCGAACGCCGGCATGTCGGCCAGCCGCTTTTGCTCTTCCTCTTCGGTGCTCCGCAGCCGCACCCACGGTTGCAGCCAGCCCTCGCGCGTCAGCAGCAAACGGTAGCCTTCCGCCGCCGGGCCGGCCTGCCCGCGATCGAGATAGACGGGCAGCAGCTCGCCGATCGGCGTTCGCTGGTATTTGCCGTTGGCGAAGCTGTTGTGCCCGCCCAGCATCAAAAAGCCGCCGCCCCGCTGGCTGACGAACCGCTGGATGAGCGACATCTGCTCGTGCGTGAAGAACGCGCTTTCGACGTCGTCGACGATCAGGGCGTGGTAGCGGAACAGGTCTTCGGCCGCCTTGGGGAAACCGCCTTTCAACTCGTCTTTGTCTTCGGTGCCGAGGCGGACCAGCACCGGCTCGTCGTATTGCTCGGCCTGCTCGTCGTCGTTGTTGCCGAAGCCGCGATAAAGCGGATTGGTGCGTTCGCCCGCCCGGCCGCGGAACGTGAACTTCGGCTCCTTCTTGGCGATCCGCACCAGGCCGACGAGATTCAGCTCCTCATCTTCCGCCAAGGCCCGGCGGAGGAATTTGAACTCCCAGTTGGGGCGACCGGAGACATAGAGCACGCGGTACGGCCCGCCGCCGCGATCGACCAGCGCCAGGCGGCGATTGTTGATCAGCGTGGCCTCGGCCGATTTCTCCGGCGCGTCGGCGAGCTTTTCTTCGCCTTCCAGCGCGGCCTGCACGGTATAAAAGCTGACGCCCGGCTTCTCCGGCCGCAACTCGAACCGCTCGACGAGCGGCTTGCCGTCGGCCGCGTTCGCAATCGGCCGCCGCTCCACGACCTTTTGCGATTCGTCAAGCACGCGGACGACGACCGACTTGCCGGCCACGCCCTGGCACTCGACCTCGGCGGCAATCGTCACGGGGGCGGCCTCGAAGTTCGTCTGGCTCACCGAGACCCGCGGCACGCTGACGTCGGCCAGACCATCATCGCTGCCGATGGCCACGGGATAGATGGGCGGCAGGTCCTGCCAACTCGTCTGGTCGCTGATGTCGGTGGCGTTGCCATCGGTAAAGACGAGCACGCCCGCCACGGGACGTCCGGCAAAGCGATCGGCCAGCGACGCCAGCGTGCCGGCGAGCGCCGAGCCGTCGCCCTCGAACGTAAGCTGCTCGAAATCTTTGACCGGTTCCAGCCGGGCGTCGAAGGCATAGTGCCGCACGTCAAAATCTTGCTCCAGCCGCGTGCGCCACGTGGCCTTGCCGTCCAGCCGCTGCTGAAGCTCTTGACCGCGCGACCGGGCATGACGGCGGTCATGAATCTGCAGACTGCGGCTGTTGTCGGCCACGAGCAAAAAGAGGTTGCTCTTGGGCCGCGGTCGCGTGCCGCTGAAGAGCGGCTCGATCAGGCAGACGACCAAGGCGCCGATGCTCGCGGCCTTGAGCAGCCCGGCGATCGACCGCACGCCGCGAGCGCCGCTCGACCGCGCGTAGCTCCATGTAAGGACGACGATCGCCACGGCCGCCAGGCAGCCGGCCCACGCCAGCCAATCGCGTGCCCCCAGCACGATTTCGCCCACGATCATCGGCCGCTCCCCAGCCGCTCGTAATAGCGGCGCGTCTTTTCCGAATACTTGGGTGGTGCCATACTTCGCATTGTAGACGGAGCGCACTGGTCGCAATAGGCGCCTGCGCTGCGGGCGTCTCGCCTACCGCGGGACCCAAAAACTCCGTGCGCCGGCGAAGACGGGCAACTCGACGCGGAAGCGGCGCAAAAGCGCCAATCAACCTTGCGTCGTGCGTGCTGCCATCTGCCTCGGCGTCCGGCTCGACGCGCCCGCGCAGCGCGCTGCGCGACCTGTCCGGCGTCCGGTCCCGCGGAAGGTGTTCATCAGTAAGTTGTCAAAGACCCGCGGCGACGCTTGAGCGTCGCCCTGCCCGTCACGAAGGGGCCGGCGACGGACCGCCGCCCTCGTGCTCATCATCGCCAGGCGATGTGTTTTCAGCAGCCGAACGGCGGGCGGTCCGGCCGCCTTGCCGTCGGCGAATTACCGTTGCGTCAAAACAATTATCGTTGACAAAAACAAAACTCACATCAGGTGAAATCCGTGTTCCAAGGCCATTGCCTCAAACAGGTTGCGGCAATGCCGCTGCGGCCTTCCGAAATGTGCCCGCAACCATAAATCTAGGGGGATGGGTGATTTCGGATTTTCGATTTTGGATTTTGGATTGACGCTCTTCCGTCCCCGTTTACTGTCTACCGTCTACTGATCCATCGCTTTCTGTGTTCTACTCTCCAACTGGCTTGGCATGTTGCACTGTCATTCCTCTCGTTCTATCTCGCGACTGGCTTGGGTCGGATCGGTTGCAGTCGCCCGCCTGCCTGGCTCCCGGTATTCTACCGCGCCGTTGGCTTGGGACTGGATTTTTTCGACTCACACCGCATGATAGGCAAAAACCTCGTGTTTCGCCGGTGTGTGCAAATTTATACACACCGTGCGCGGGGGGTGGGCGGGCGGCGGAACAGCCGGCGTCACTCAATATTTCAGCAAGGACGACCGACCACCGGCCCCCCCTTTTTTCCCGCCTACCAGCAATACGCTTGGCGACCATCAAAAAACCCGCCCCCCGCGGAAAAACTTCGGCAGGGGTCGCCTGCCACGGGCCACTAATCGTTAGACGCTCTACACGCTCGTCGTCCCGCGTTCATTCTTGTGTTCTATCTCGCGACTGGCTTGGGATGGATCTGGCACGCGCGAATTGACGGCTTGCGGGCGATTCGACGTGATGCTGGCATTCTTCCCGCCACGATCTGGGCTTGCCCCAGTCGGGCGATGATTGACCGCCCGAAGGCCGGCCGCGCGGGGCCGGAGGAAAGCGACGAGGTTTCTGGAACTTCGGCCTCGGGCGTTCAATCAGTCCCGGCGCGCCAGGACCGGGGCAGGCCCGGACGGTGGCGAAGCGGAATAAATCTCGCCGTCAGCCTTTAGCATTCCATGCGTGCGTTATTCTTTGGGCCAGTTCGCGATGCGTCGCTCAAGTGCCAGCACGCCTTCCTTGCAGCGCGATTGCACGCGGCTGTATTTTTGTGCGGCCTCGAGGACCATCGTTTTGCCCCCTTCGCGCGGCTCGTTTTGTAGCCCGCGCTCGCGCACCAGGCGCTCGAAATGAGCCTCCTTGGGGTTCACTTCCGCTCGGATAGCCTTCCATCGCCAGTTATTGCGCAGATCCTGGCTGGCCAACGCCGACACCTCCATCTCTTGCCATGTCGAGCATCCGGGCGCTACAATCTCAACTACGGATATAGGCTCGACGCACAATTGCGCGGATTCGCACGGTCGCCACACGTCGGCGCAGTGATAGAATCCAAGCATCCTCGGAATGTTGGCCACGACAATGCAAAAGCGGGGCGAGAAGCGCCAGCGCCGGATCGAATCGCGGACCGCCCTTGCGGAAGAGTTGTTCCGCGCCCATGCGGCCGAGCCGAACTGCTCCCTGGACCACCTTCGTAGGAGCGTTGACGCAGACGATCGCTTATTTCAAGCAGCATTGAGCCACCTCATTGCCACACGGTGCCTTCCGCGCGACCTTCTCCCGAGGAGTAAGCATGCGATTGTGGAAGAGATCTCTCAGCGGCTGCTGGGGCACCTGGCGTCACACGGCGGATGCAGCAATTCCCGGCGAGCATGCCTTGCGGAGCCGATGGCCGACCCACGGCCCTCCACGCGCGCGACTTGGTTGCACTCGTACGATAAGATAGTCGATCCAGCGAAAGCAAGTAGACTCGCAAACGTGACGACCAACCGTT
>DATLUO010000175.1 GCA_035533075.1 Pirellulales bacterium
CGTCTATGAAACCGGCGTACGCCTAACCAAGGCCGCCTTCCGCCCGTTCGCCGCTCGTCTCCGACGTTCCGACGCGCTTCCCAAGTGGAGCGTTATAATCCAACCCAATACCGGGTAGTTTATTTTCTGCCGGCTGCCTTAGGCGGCCCGCGCCGCTGAATCGCAATTGGTTGGATCTCGAGATTTCCACATCATCTTGTGCTAGCAGTGGAATACTTCAACAGTCCCCTTGGCCTCGATGGTGAAGCAGATGGTGAGCTAAATGCGCGGCGTTTCTCCTGATATGAGGCGCCGACCATCTAGGTTGAAGAACACCGATTCGACAGACCTCTGACCCCGAAGTGGTCGTATTCGACGGCCCAGGGTGAAGCGCAGCGAAACCCTGGGTGAGTGGCAGCATTAGAATTGTCAGCCCTACACAAGTCCGACGCCGCGTCGCGGCCGTTGCGTTTCCCAGTCCCGTAGGGACGGTAGAGTTTAGCCGTGGGCGCGAGCCCACGGAAGAAGAGGGACGCCAACGGTCCGCGCAGCCGCGTAGCGGCGACAGAGCGCGTGGTGCGATACCTCTGTCGCCGCTACGCGGCTTGCCCAATCTACCGCATCGGTACCGTGGGCTTGCGCCTGCTCGCGCCCACGGCTAAACTATCTCGCCGCTACGCGGCTGACGCGCGAGATGTGTAGAACAACGAGGGTTTCACCCTGGGCTGTCGAATGACGCACGTTCGGTGCTACACGTGTCCCCGCAGTTTGTCTCGCAGGACGTCGAGCAGCGCGTGAAACCGCCGCCGCAACGTTTCGCGGTCAATGTTCAGGGTCTCGGCCAGATCGCGTAGCGAACGGCCGGCGAAGAATCACTCGTGGATGATGAGACGATCAGTGGCATCGGGCAAAGCGGCAATGGCCGCGCGGACGTCGTTGGTCGCCTCGACCCCGGCGGCGGCCGAGGAAGCGGTCGGCCCGGCCGCCGGCGGTTGCGCGGCTCCGGCCGACGAGGCCGCGGATGCGGCGTCGAGCGAAATACGCGGCCCGGCGCATCGGCGTTGGGCGTGTGCCCGGCGCATCTGGTTTTGGCCTAGCCGGTGTACGATCTGTTCGAGCCAACCGCGAAACATGTTGACTTCTTGCTCGTGGTCGTCATGCCCCCGGAATTGTGCCAACTTTAACCGTGCCTGCAGCGAGGCCTCTTGCACGAGGTCGGCGCAACTGGCATCGGGGCCTTGCTGCTCGCCGTAGCGGGCGGCAACTCGCTCCAGCCAAGCGCGCAGGTCGTTCAACAGCCGGTCCATTGCCGCGCGGTCTCCCGCCCGTGCGGCGCGGAGGTCTTCGGCGGATGGCCTTGGTTGCGACATCCCGTAAGTATAAAGACACCGAAGCGGGTCGGGCGACAGCCGTGCGCGAAATACTTCGTCCGTTGTCCGTGTATCCTGACGCCATTCGCTCGAATGACCAGCGATCGACGACCCTCCGCCGGCCGGTCTGGCCAAAGCGAGAGGCAAGCTCCGAATCGTTGAACAAAAGTGAGATCCGGGCAATAACACAAACGCGATCGCTGTCTACAGTCAACCCGCCAGCAGCCAGCGCGTCGTGCTGAAAGAGATCAACAAGGTCAGCATGTCCGAGAGCGCCAGCGCCACGGGACCGGCCGCCACTTGCGGCTCGCGGTGCAACAACGCCAGCACGTTGGGCATGGCCACGCCCACGACTGCCGCGCACGCTACTCCGCCCGTGATGCCGACCAGCGCGCAGAACACCACTCGCCCGCCGCCCAGCCACACCAGCGCCACGCCGCCGACTGCCAGCCCTGTGGCCAGTCCAAGCAGCAGGCCCGTGGCCGCTTCAGTCCCACCACCAGCGATCGGCCGCCAGGCCCTTCAACTCGACCGCGTCACGCGCTTTGTGTACCTGGCCCTCTTTGTCGGGCAACAGATTCGCCGGTTCCAGAGCTTCGGGGGCCTCGATCCGCACGCCGCCGCCGACCGGCGTCACCAGGCGGTTGCCCTTCCATACGCTGGTCACCACGGTATCGACCTCCACCGGCGCCTTGTAGATCTCCACCGGGAACAACTCCTCGTTGCCGAACACTTCCATGTTCCAGCTTGCCTGACCGAAAAAGTCTTCACGCTGGATGTGAGCGGCCGCCACGGCCATGTCGATCAGGTTTCGCAGTTGCGCGTAGATCGGCTTGCGGCGCGCCAACTCGGCATACTTTTGGGTAAAGCCCTTGGTGAACAGTTGGCTGGCGCGGCCGCTCTTGCCTTGGGCCATCCGCTGGCCGTTGGCGCCGACGACTTCGTCTTCGCCCACCAGCTTCACGCCTTCGCCCACCAGCTCCATCGCCAAGTGGTCGTCGCTCAGCCGGACGCATTCGTAGTTGGGCACGAACCACCAACGTTGCAACGCATTGCGGCTGATCTGCGCGGCATCGGCCAGATCCACGAAGCTGGCCAGCTTGATGTTCGCGCGCTCCGCGCCGATGCCGATCAGCTTCATGCGGTAGTCGGCCTCGACCATCACTTGCGCGAAGTGCGTGGCGGGCGAGACGCCGAGAATTCTCACCTTTTGCAGGCCAAGACCGGTGTGCAGGCCCTCGACGATCATGTCGCGATCGTCGGGCGTCACACGGCCCGTCACTTCGCGCAGGAATTTTTGCATGCGGGCCAGGCCTTCGGGTGTGGGGTCGATCGAACAGCCGACCACACCCCGCTCGTCCTTGCCGGGCGCGAAGGCCCGCAGCGCCACGACCAGGTCTTGCAGCTCCAGCACCGGCCGATTGCTGGCCATGCCGATGAACCGGCCGGTAAGGTCCTGAAACCAGCCTTCGGCCGGACCGGCGACGACGATGTCGCCCGAATCGGGATAGAAGAACACGTAGCGGATTCGCGTCAGGCCGGCCAGGCGCAGCATTTCGTCGGTCGGCTTGCGGTTCTTTTCCAGTTGCGCCTGAACGGCCCGCTCCAGCCGCGTGAGCGACACTTTGCGCATCGGGCTGGCCTTGGCAAGATCGGCCTGGAGCGCCGCCTTGGCCTGCTGCAACCGGTCGCGCGTCAACTTGCCGCTGGGATCGGGCACGTGTACTTTGCCGGCGATCCCTTTCTCGTCGATCCGCATCGAGGCGGCGTCAAGAACCACGCCGGGACTGATCATGATACCGGCCTGCCCGGTGGTGTTTCCCCCGCAACCGCGCGCCTGGCCGAGGCCGTTTCCCAAGGGCGATGAACTGGGCATCATGGCCGGCGACAGCCATGCCAGGAATAACAACGCACCCAAAATGAAACGTCGTGAAGGCATAGTGACGATTCTCCTCGTTCCATGCGGGACGGAACTTCGGCCGTTCCCGCGGTAAGTAGCCGGTACGCCCCCATCCGGCAGCGAAACGCGTCGAATGGGGGCGGTTGTTGATATCGAGAGGTTCCAAGACGAACTGAATGGCCGATTATCCGGCCATCTTGATACTAGTTGTGGCCGTTTCGTAAAGCAAGCAAATTGTAATCGGCCTCGAACAAGATTTCGGGCACAATCAGCGTGCTGCTCCGCTCGGGCGACAACGTCTTTTCAATATGATAGACAATGTCGATGTGCTTCACCCGGCGGTGCGGCGCTTCGTCCGCGTGGCGCTCGTTCCACCGCCGGCGCAGCCAGTCGGCAAACTCGGGCAGAAAGGGGGCCCAGCCGAGGCGGATCTCCATGAGGTACTTCAGCCAACGCCGGTTGCGATAGGTCGCCGCGACGTTCGCCGGTTTTCGGCGTGGCAACGGCTGGTCGGCATCCCACAGATTCACCACGCTGCCGTCGGCCAAAACGCCCCGCATCTCATACCAACCGTCGTCGGTCAGCGGAGGAGCGAACATGCCCCAGTTCTGGTCCAAGCCAAGCACATAGGCGGGAACCTTCCATCCCGGCCGCAAGCGGCCTTCGAATCTCGCCGACACTTCATTGATGTTCCAGACGGCCACATACAGCCCGACCGCCGCGACGACGGCGCCGACGAGCTTGCCCGGTGGACGGTACGGGGCGTCGGGATGACGCAACAGCCGTGGCGTCAGCGGCGTGGCAGGTGCGCGCGGCGGGCGCTCGCCCGGCAGCCGCCAGCCGAGCTTGTCCCAAAGTATGCCAGGCAGAAAGACGGTCCATATCGCCATCGAAATCCACGGCAGCGCGCCCAGCTCCATGGTCGCCGCCGTGCCCAAATGGAACGCCCAGAAGGCAAGCACCACGAACAGTCGCGGCAGACCTTTGAGCAGAGGAAAAATCGCAACCGCGGGTCCCAACCACTCCAGCCCGTAGACCGCCATCGTCAACCAGGTGAGCAGCCGCGGATATGCCAGCAGCCGATGTCCCAGCGGCGTGGCAAAGGCATCGAGCGAAAGCGCGTAGTAGAGGGCCGTGTGTTCCGTGAGCCAGACGGGAGAACTCTTTTCAGCCGCCGTCGCCCAGTAGATCGTGCAAATCTGCAAGAGCAGAGCCGCACCCGGCAACGACCGAATCTCTCGCGGGGCAAAAGGATCACCGCCCCGCAGCCGCCGGTCGACACTGGCGGCGGCACCCAGCGGCAAAAACATCGACCAGAACAAGACGGCCTGCAGGATCGTGTCGCCCGCGTCGAGCAGAATCGGATTACGGTGGCAGACGCTGACCGTCAGGAGCCAGCTTGCCGCGGCAGCCAGTCTTGTTCGGTAGCCGATCAGCAGCGCGAATCCGAAAACCGCGGCTGCCAGAAACAGGGCTGCTTGGCCGCCGGTGGTTCCCGCGGCCATGTGCAGCGACCAGGCCCAAGGGCCGGCAGCCGCGGTTTCATTGTGCTCCATCACGATTCGCGCCGCGCGCGGGAGCACGCCCGCATCGGTATAGTGGGCCGTCAGGTCGGCGGCGCGCTCGGCAAGGTCGATCAACACGACCGTGGCCAGGGCCACGCGAAAGGCCGCCAAGGAGCGGACGTCGATCGCGAGGCCTTGGACGAGCCAGCCGGGCCAGCTTGGCAGGCGCGGGCCGGCGGTCGTGATCGAACTTTTTGACACGCCGCTCATCACAGAATTGTACGTCAAACCGGCGGTGGCGGCTGGCAAAACGGCCTAGCGGCCGACCGCCGCGGCTTTGCTGGTCGGGCCACCAGGCCCACTGGGCGCGCTTCGTCGTTGGTTCATCCAGATCAACAGCGGCGTCGCAACGTAAACCGTGCTGTAGGTGCCGGAAATCGTGCCCACCACCAGTGTGAAGGCGAAACCGTGGATACCCTGCCCGCCGAAGACGTAAAGAATCAATACCACGATGAAGACCGTCAACGAGGTCAGCAAGGTGCGGCTCAACGTCTGGTTGACGCAGAGGTTGACCAGTTCCGGAGAGAGGTCGGGACTCTTGCCGCGCACCTCGCGGATGCGGTCGAAAATCACGATCGTGTCGTTGATCGAGTAGCCGATAATGGTCAGAAACGCGGCGATGATCGGCAGGTTGATCTTGAACGGCTCGATCAAAAGCGTCTCCATGAACGGCAAGTCCGCCAGCCAGTAGCTGAGCGCCAGACCGCCCAACGCCACCAGCACGTCATGCACCAAGGCCAGCACGGCGGCCACGCCGAAGCTGACCTGCTGGAAGCGAATCCAGACGTAGACCACGATCAGCAGCAGGCTGGCCAGCAAGGCATAGGTGGCCTGAAGCTGCGTGTTGCCCGCCACGCTGGCACCGACCTTGTTCGACGACGGGAAGAACGGCTTTTCGGCGAACGAACGCTGCACCTGTTCGAGCACCGGCTTGAGATCCGCGGCAGCCAGGTCGATCTTCAAGGTCCACTTGTCGAATCCTTTATTGCTCCCCTTTTCATATCCCGGATTGTCGAGCTTGTAGACTGTGGTTGACAGACGATGGCCGGTCGCCTTCAAGGCGGCGTCGAACCGCTCGCTTAGCGTCGTATGGTCGACCGGCTCAGTGAAACTCAGCTCGACCGTCGAGCCGCCCGCGAAGGGACCGGCCGGGGCGGCATCTGCAACTGTCTTGTCCGACGGACGGGCGGCCTCGCGCTTCTCCGCGGTCGGCTCGCCGCTGCCGGTGTCAGCCGCCTTTGCTTTCGTTTCACTTTCTGTGTCGGCGGGCTTTTCTTCGCCGGCCGGTTCGTCGGCTTTGACGGTCGTTTCGTCGCCGGAAGCGTCATCGGCCAGCGCCAGCAAGTTCTCATCGCCAGGCAAGAACCGCGACTGATCTTTCTCGTCGGGCGAGTCGGCGGGCGAGTCTTCATCTTTGGCTTTGTCGGCTCCGTCGGAGGGAGCTTGATCGTCATCCTTATCCTTTTCAGGCTCTTGGCCGTCGCCTTCTTTCGATTCGGTCGCCCCGGAATTCTTGGTCTCCTTTTCAGACGCGGTTGCCGGCCCGGTTCCGTCCGTTGCGGCAATCGCCGTCACTTCGCTCCACGACAGGTGGTTGTAGGCCAGACGATGGTCCGCGTCCTTAAACGCCAGCCTGAGCTGCTCTTCGACCCACTCGATGTTGGTCTTCGGCCCCGGCTGCTGCAGGTCCGTCTCGTCGATGTCCGATTTGGAGGTGATGATCAGGAACCGTTTGCCCAGCGGCTCGCCACCGATGTGAATGTCTTGCACCGTGACGTCGGGCAAGTCACGCACGCGTTCGCGGATGTCGGCGACATTCTGCGGCTTTTCGAACAGCGCTTCCACCGACACGCCGCCCGTGAAGTCGATGTCGAGCAGGCCGCGGCCGCGCTCGAACGACGCCACCAGCCCGACACCGATCAGAATCAGCGACAAAGCAATCGCCGCATACCGCTTGCCGACGAAATCGAAATTGGGGTTCTCCAGCACGTGGAGCATTTTCAACCGCGTGATCCAGCGTTTTTTCTCAGCTATGTCGAACAGCAGGCGCGTGAAGGTGATGGCCGTGAACAGGTTCATCACAATGCCGAGGATCAGCGTGACGGCGAAGCCTTTCACCTGGTCGGTGCCGATGGCGTAGAGCACGATCGCCGAGATGAGCGTCGTGACGTTGGCGTCGACGATGGTCGTGGTGGCCCGTTCGAAGCCGTTGCGGATGGCCATGCGCAAGGTCGCCCCGCGGCCCAATTCTTCGCGCATGCGTTCATAGATCAGCACGTTGGCATCGACCGCCATCCCGACGGTCAGGGCCAGTCCCGCCAGGCCGGATAGCGTGAAGGCCGCATGGAACAGAATCATGAACGCCACAATCAACAGCACGTTCAACAGCAACGCCAGATTGGCCACCAGTCCGGCGAAACGATAGTAGGCCAACATGAACAGCACCACCGCCACGGTCGCCACCAGCATCGAATAGACGCCTTTTTGGATCGTGTCGCGCCCCAGCGTGGGTCCGGTCGTCAGGCTGCTGGTCGGTTCTTTGCGAAGCGTCGCCGGCAGACGTCCGGCCGTGAGCACCGCGGCCAAATCTTCGACTTCTTGCTGGGTAAAGCTGCCGGTAATCTCTCCGCGCTCCTCGATCTTGCTATTGATGGCCGGCGCCGATCGGAGGCGATCGTCGAGAATGATGGCCAAGAGACGCTTCAGATCGGCGTGGGCGGGATCGGGCAGGTTTGCGCCCGTCAGCTTGCCAAACAGCCTGGCTCCCTTGGCGTTGAAACCAAACGACACCGCCGGCTTGCCGAACCGATCGACGCTGGGAATGGCCGTGCTCAGGTAGTCGCCCGTGACGTTGAACTGGTCGACCAGCACCAGCGCTTCCATCTCGCCTTTCTTGTTCACACGGGTGGCGAAGTGCGGCTCGTTGGCCAGATAGCGCGCCTCGGGGGAGACCGGCGCCCACTTTGCCTCGACATCGGGCTTTTCGCCCGGTGCCGGTTCGCCTTCGAAGACCTCCGATTTCGGCTCCTCGAACCGCGGATCGCGGGCCAACTCGATGGTCGATTTGTCGTACCGGTCGTCGGCCACGATGCGGAATTCCATCTGCCCTTGCTGGCTGATGATCTTGCGCGTGCGTTCCTGCTCGGCCTGATCGGCTTCGGGAAGAATGATCTCGATCTCGCGCTCGCCGTAGGGACGGACCATCACTTCCTTGATGCCGTCGGGGTTGACCCGTTTGGCCACCGCGGCCACCAGCTTGTCCATCTCTTGGAAGTCTTTCTGTTCGACTTCGTAGATCAGGATCACGCCGCCCCGCAGGTCGATGCCGAGCTTGGGCGGCCATTCGAAATAGGTCGCCGCCGTCGAGCCAAGAATCGCGAACAGCACCACGGCCATGCGGAAAAAGTGGTCGGGCATCCGCAACGCTTTGCTCAAATAGTTGGCCAGCACCACCGGAATAATGAACACCGCCGCCACCATCAGCAGCGTGAAGAACATCCGGCTCTCGTCCACCTGGTTCGCCGCCGCGGCCGCCGGGCCCGGCTTGGCTGTTCCGATGGGCCGATCGAGATCGCCGATGGGGTCGGGCACGCCCTTCTCGGCCGGCGCTCGTCGCGGAGCTTCTTCGAGGGGCTGGGCCGATGCGCGGTCGACGGCCAACCAACCGATGGCGGCTGCGGCCAGCAAGGCCAAGGCTGCGGCGGTACACCAGCCGGAAATCCGGCCAGATTGTCCTGCGAACATGTCATCTCTCCTTCACGGGGGCGGCTTGCCAGCTCGCGGCCCCAAGGGCTTTCAGGCTGTGTCTTTGTCTTTGCCGTCGCTGCCGAGCACGCGCTGAACGGCGTTGCGTGTGATCTTGATCTTGGTGTTCGTCGTTTCATCGACGCGGACCGTCACCTCGTCGGAGTCGAGCTGCACGTTGGTTACGATGCCGTAGATTCCGCCCGTGGTCACGATGCGGTCGTTCTTCTTGAGGTTGTTCAGCAGATTGTTGCGGGCGTCCTGCTCGCGCTTCATGGCCGGCCGCTGGATGATGAACATATAGAGGAAAAAGATCGTGCCGATGGTGATGATCGGCATCAACGGGCCGAACTGAGTCGGCGCCGCCTCTTGTTGAGCGAGCAGAATGCTGATCGAAAGGTCAAATAACAACGAGGCTCCCCCTCGCATGAACAAGCCGTGAGCCGTGCCTGGACGACATGCCCGGTGGCCGCGGACGAAACAGAAACGGTGCGATGCGCCCAGCGGCGCCGCGCAGGGTGCTTTTACAGCGTAGTCGAGTATCATAAAGTTAAGCGCCGCAACGAGCAAGGGCAGCGAATAGGATCACCGTAGGGTGGGACCAGCGAGCTTGCGAGCGCCGGCCCACCAGCGTCTGGCGTCAGGCGTCAGCGTCAGGCGTCAGGGGCTGGGGTCTGGCGTCAGGCGTCAGGTTGCTTGTCCTGACGCCTGACGCCTGAAACCTGACGCCTCAAAACGGCGGGCCAGCGCTCGCAAGCTCGCCAGTTCCACCCTACGCGACTAAGACCCAAAACCTAAGACCTGATTACATGTCCTTCTCCACAGACGAAATCCTCGACAGTCAGCAGCCCGAACTCTTCGACGTCGCCAGCAGCGCCGCCGGCCCCGCCGGGGCATTGCCACTCACGGGCGAAATGCTCCGCGAATGGCCCAGCGGCGATCTATTCGGCCTGTCGCAAAACGCCGGCATGGGCTGGCCGCCGCAGGAGATGCTGGGGCCCCAGTTCTTGATTTTGAGCACGCAGGGCGGCATCCGTGCCGACGATGGACGCCCGATCGCCTTGGGCTATCACACGGGTCACTGGGAAGTCGGTCTTTTGGCGCAGGCTGCCGCGCGCGTGCTCAAGGCGGCAGGGGGCGTGCCGTTCGCCGCATATTGCTCCGACCCTTGCGACGGCCGCACGCAAGGCACCACCGGCATGTTCGACAGCCTCCCCTATCGCAACGACGCCGCCACGCTCTTCCGGCGGCTGATCCGCTCGCTGCCCACGCGCCGCGGAGTGCTGGGCGTGGCCACCTGCGACAAAGGTCTGCCGGCCATGATGATGGCCCTGGCCGGCTCGAAAAACCTCCCGTGCGTGCTGGTGCCGGGCGGCGTGACGTTGCCACCCACCGAAGGCGAAGACGCCGGCAAAATCCAGTCGCTCGGCGCCCGTTTTTCGCGTGGCGAAGTCACGCTGGAAGAAGCCGCCGATTTAAGCTGCCGGGCGTGCGCCTCGCCCGGCGGCGGATGCCAATTTCTTGGCACGGCCGCCACCTCGCAGGTCGTTGGCGAGGCGCTCGGCCTGGCCTTGCCGCACAGCGCCCTGGGGCCTTCCGGGCAGCCGATCTGGCTCGACATGGCGCGCCGCAGCGCGAAAGCACTCTGGCGATTGACGGAGCGCGGCGTCCGCTCGGCCGATATCCTCACGGACCACGCGATTCACAACGCCATGGTCGTGCATGCGGCCTTCGGCGGCTCGACCAACCTGCTGTTGCACGTGCCGGCGATCGCCTTCAGCGCTGGCCTGCGGCGGCCGACGGTCGACGACTGGACGCAGGTCAATCGTCGCGTGCCGCGGCTGGTCGACGTCTTGCCCAACGGACCGGTCGGCCATCCCACAGTGCGCGTCTTTCTGGCCGGCGGCGTGCCCGAAGTCATGCTGCACCTGCGCGATCTCGACTTGCTGGCTCTCGATGCTCTGACGGTTTCCGGGCAGACGTTGGGCGAGGTGCTCGATTGGTGGCAGCGGTCCGACCGCCGAAAGCAATTGCGAGAGCGGTTGCTGAAACAAGACGGCGTCGAGCCGGACGACGTGATCATGTCGCCTGAGCGGGCCCGCGAGCGGGGCCTGACCAGCACGGTCTGTTTTCCGCGCGGCAATCTGGCCCCCGAAGGCTCGGTCATCAAGAGCACGGCCATCGACCCGCGCGTCGTGGACGCCGACGGCGTCTATCGCAAGCTGGGTCCGGCCCGCGTGTTTGTGCGCGAGAAAGACGCCATCGCGGCCATCAAGGGGCGGACCGACCGCCCCATCCGTTCGGGCGACGTCATTGTCTTGTGCTGTCGCGGTCCGATGGGCACCGGCATGGAGGAGATTTACCAGATCACTTCCGCCTTGAAGCACCTGTCGTTCGGGCGAGAGGTCGCGGTGGTGACAGATGCGCGGTTTTCGGGCGTCAGCACGGGCGCGTGCATCGGCCACGTCGGGCCCGAAGCGCTGGCCGGCGGACCGATCGGCAAGGTGCGCGACGGCGACCTGATTCGCATCGAGGTCGACCGCCGCGAGTTGATTGGCAGCGTCGACCTGGTGGGCGAGGCTGGGCAGTCGCTCGACGCCGACGCCGGCTCGCGGATTCTGGCCTCGCGGCCGCCGCGCGACGATCTGGCGGCCGACCCCGACTTGCCCGACGACACGCGGCTCTGGGCGGCCTTGCAGGCGGCCAGCGGCGGCACCTGGGGCGGCTGCGTGTTCGACGTGGAGCGGATCGTCGATTTGCTGGACAGATCGTCCCGGCCTTGATGCTCGTAGTATAGCGGCTGCCAAATCCTTGAACCAGCCACGACGTTCATTGCATCGTCTGACTGTGTGGCGTAGGCTGTCCGTTTCTAACAGCTTCAAGAAACCCTTGGAAGCTCGGACTTCGCTGGCCGATAGTTTGCGCATTCAGCTTCTTCGCAATCTCCTCTGAGATCACAGCGGTATATGCGCGCTCCGCCAACAGATTCTTCAGATGGAGTTTTGGGTTCTTTATCTTGTCGGGCTTTGAGGTATCGACACTACCTAAGTCTCTTGCAAGGTATTCTCGAAGCCCCAAGCTATCAGCGAAATACCAGGACTCCAGATGCCACTGGGCGCACGCCAATTGGATCTGCGCGTTGATCTTCGCCCCGAGGCGGCCTGGCAACTGCTCACGAAATGGCCGAAGCACCTCGTCCTGGGATCTGCCGTCAGTGTCCACCAGCACCACAAATTTGTCCGGAGGGGCAGCTACGCTTTCAAACCAGGAGGCCTTCAGAAGCTTTTCAGCCATTTCCACATTCAGGGCCTTGCCTCCAGGCGGGATACGTACCTCGACGACGGAAATGTCTTCTTCCTGCAAATGGGCAACGAGGTGAGGAAGCGAGCGGCGCTCGGTCTCGCCCGAAGCAATGACGACGACAACCTTGGCCATATCGCCTAACCTCCGAAGCCTTTGGTCTCGTAGAACTCGCCGAGGCCAAAGCCTGAAGCCTCCAGGGCCTGACGAACCGCCTCCACATTGCTCTCGCGACTCACGCGCGTACCGCAATCATCCCGGTGCCGCACAACACATACGGCCCCCGGTTCATTCAAGAAATCGAGTAGGAGCGGGGAGTGTGTCGTAACAAGGATCTGGACCCGATTCCGCGCCTTCAGCAAATACTCGGCGAAAGCCTTCAAGGCTGTCGGATGCACGTGGTTCTCAGGCTCCTCGATCCCGATCAAGTTACTGCCAGTTTCTCCAAAAAGTGCGGTCATAAGAGCCAACATGCGTAAGGTGCCGCTCGAGGCACCGACTTGGTGTACGGGGAACTTCAGCCCCGGTTCGTGCTGGACGAAGTAGACTCGGTCTTCGGACTCTCGGGATTCCCGCAGGTCGATCTGCGACGGAAGCCCCAACACGGATTGGGTGGCAGATGCGATCTGCATGAACGCCGCCGGAGACGATTCCTGCAACGCAAAGAGGCGCTCGGCGAGGTTTCGTCCGTACGGATCAAACTTGGACGAGTCCAAGCCAGTCCAGCCACGCCGAAGCAGGAAGGGGCTCGGATCGAAGAAGCCCCAGCGACTCACAAACTCCGCAACGTCACGTGCTGGGAATGATTCATCGACCGCTGCGGCAGCCAGGGCACAGGTCGTCGGCGGCTGTGCCAACGAAACGCGATCGCCTTTTGCCCCGGACCACCACCAGCCCCGGCCTTTATCCGCCGAAAGTAGATGAGATGGTGGAGCGGCCGGACGGAACTCAGAAACGTCCTCTTGAATCGAGAAATCGTAGCCCTCCTTCGTAAGCCGGACCGACCATTCAAATGTCTTTCCATCGTTTTCCAAGCGTGCCAACAATTCAATCTGCCGTGCCTCCTCACCTTTCCACGCGAGATGCAGAATTCCGCCGCGCGAGAAAACCGGCGGCTTAAAGTCCCGCTCTTGCAACCCCTCGTGCAAAAAGCGAAGAGCATCAAGTATCGTGCTCTTTCCTGAAGCGTTGGTCCCGATGAACAGATTCAGATCAGTCAGGGGAATGGTTTCGTCGCGAAGGCTGCGGTAGCAAAATGCTTTTAAGCTCAACAGCTTCATTGTTCTGACTCTTGACTCAAAAAGAGTTCGTCCGCGCCGGCCCGCCTTGACCCACGATAGTGTCCCCTCTGAGGCCGCGACCGACAAGGGGGCGACGCCTACGCCATGCTGCTCAACTTTCTCAACCGCTGGACCGCCTCGGCAACCGCCTCGACCGTGAACTCGACTTCCTCGACGGTGTTGAGGCGGCCCAGGCCGAACCGCAGGCTGGCGCGCGTCAGATCGTCGCTCAGCCCCAGCGCCCGCAACACGTGGCTCGGCTCCGGCTCGGCCGAAGTACAGGCACTTCCGGAACTGACCGCCACGTCCTTCATGCTCATCATCAACGCCTCGCCGTCGACATAAGCGAAGCTGACGTTGAGGTTGCCCGGCAGCCGCCAATCGCGACGCTCCAAGCTCGGACCATTCAACGAGACGCCTTCCACGCGACCGACAAGTTGGGCGAACAGCCGATCGCGAAGCTCGGCCAGCCGCGGCATCTCGCCGGGCAGCTCTGCCAGGCACAGCTCCAAGGCACGCGCCATGCCGACGATGCCGGGCACGTTGAGCGTGCCGCTGCGCAGCCGCCCCTCCTGACCGCCGCCGTCGATCTGCGATTCGAGCCGCAACGGCGGAGATCGCCGCCGGACATACAGCGCGCCCACGCCTTTGGGGCCATAAATCTTGTGGCCGCTGAAACTCATCAGGTCGACGTTGAGCGCATCGACCGCAAGGGGAATCTTGCCGACCGCTTGGGTGGCATCGCTGTGCAACGGCACGCCGCGCGCGCGGCATATCGCCCCGATCTCGGCCAGAGGATGGATGGCCCCGATCTCGTTGTTGGCCAGCATCACGCTCACCAGCAAGGTATCGTCGCGAATCGCCTCCGCCACCCGCGCCAAGTCGACCAGCCCGGCACTGGCTTCAGCGGCCGCGGCCACCGGCAGCAGCGTGACCTCAAAGCCGTGCCGGGCGAGTTTTTCCAGCGGGTCAAGCACGGCACGGTGCTCCGTCGCCACGCTGACGATATGGTTGCCCTTTCGCCGCGTCCGTTCGGCGATTCCCCGCAACGCCAGGTTGTTGCTCTCCGTGGCCCCGCTGGTAAATACGATTTCGCGAGGCTGCGCCCCGATGGCTGCCGCGATCGTCTGCCTGGCAACGTCGACCGCGTCGCGGGCTTCCCAGCCGAACACGTGGCTCACACTGCCGGCGTTGCCGTACCGCTCGGTGAAGTAGGGCAGCATCGCCTCCACCACCCGCGGGTCGACGCGGGTCGTGGCGTGGTTGTCCATGTAGATAGGAAGGCGGGGCATCAGGCCATTTCCTGCTCGCGCAGGCCGAGCTCATCGATCATCCGCTCGCGCATCTTGAACTTTTGCAGCTTGCCCGTGACGGTCTGCGGGAATTCGCTCACCAGGCGGAAATATCGCGGCACTTTATAATGCGCGAGCTTGTTGCGGCAAAACTGCCGCAGCTCGTCTTCGCAAATCGTGGCGCCCGACTTCGGCTTGACCCAGGCGCACAGCTCTTCGACGAATTTCGGGTCGGGCACGCCGAACACGGCCACTTGCTCCACGTCCGGGTGCGTGAAGAGAAACTCTTCGATCTCGCGCGGATAGATGTTCTCGCCGCCGCGAATCACCATGTCTTTGATGCGGCCCGTGATGCGATAATAGCCGTTCGACTGCCGCAAGGCCAGATCGCCGGTGCGCAGCCAGCCGTCGGCGTCGATGGCCGCGGCCGTCGCTTGTGGGTTCTTGTAGTAGCCGAGCATCACCACGTGTCCGCGCGCACAAAGCTCGCCCTGCTGATTATCGCCCAGCGTCTCGCCGGTGACCGGGTCGATGAGCTTGACTTCGACCTCGGGCAACGGACGGCCCACCGTCTCCACCCGCAAGTGCAACGGATCGTCGGTGCGGGTCTGCGTGATCACGGGCGAGGCCTCCGTCTGCCCGTAGGCGATGGTGATCTCGCGAGCGCCCATCTTCTCAACGACCTGCTTCATGACTTCGATCGGGCAAGGGCTGCCCGACATGATGCCGGTGCGCAGCGACGACAGGTCGCGGCGGCTGAACGTTTCGTCTCGCAGTTGGCCGATGAACATCGTCGGCACGCCATACAGCGCGGTGGCCCGCTCGCGCTCGATGGCCTCCAGCGTGGCTGTGGCATGGAACGATTCGGCGGGGATGATCATGGCGGCGCCGTACACCAGGGCACACATCGTGCCCAGCACGCAGCCGAAGCAGTGATAGAACGGAACGGGCAAGCAGATCCGGTCTCGCTCGCTCAGTCGCTGGCACTCGCCCACATAGTAGCCGTTGAGCAACAGATTGCGATGGCTGAGCGTGGCCGCCTTGGGAAAGCCGGTCGTGCCCGACGTGTATTGGATGTTGATGGCGTCGCGGTACGAAAGCGCCGCTTGCAGGGCGGCCAGATCGTCGTCTCGTTCGGCTCCGCGGCGGCACATTTCGTCCCAGGAAATGGCCCCCGGCGGCGTCTCGCCTTTCAGGGCCACAACCCATCGCAGCTTGGGAAAATCGGCCGCCGACAGTCGCCCCGGTTCGGCGCCGGCCAGCTCCGGGCAGACTTCGGTCAGCATGGCAAAATAATCGGATGACTTGAACCGGTCGACCAGGAACAACGCCTTGGCGTCGCACTGGCCGAGGACGTATCGCAGCTCGAAGGCCCGATAGGCCGGATTGACGGTCGCCAGCACGATGCCCAAGCGTGCGGTGGCCAACTGCAGCACGAGCCACTGCGGCACGTTGGTGGCCCAAATGGCCACGTGGTCGCCGCGCTTCAGGCCCAGGGCCAACAGGCCGAGCGCCGCCTCATCGACGCTGCTATTCAACTCGCGGTACGTGAGCCGAAAGCCCGTCTGCGGAAAGACGATGGCATCCTGGTCGCCAAAGCGCGCGGCGGTCTCGTCGAGCACCTGTCCGATTGTCAAACCATCGACCCAAGGCATGCTGTCGGGCTATGAGCTGGAAGTCATTGATATCAGCGACGTTGTGTATCATACGTCGCTGGCGATCGAGGCGAAAGTGGTGGCACCGCGGATTCGGTTTGGAGACCACCTTATCGCCGGCTACAATGCCGGCACTCCCGGCCCCGCGAGTCCGGCAGCGCCCATGAGGTGACGACTTGCTGACCAAAAGCCATCGCCAAGAAGCCTTGTCCCGCGCGTACATCCACGCGGTCGCCGGCCGTTGCGGTTTTTCGTGCGCCTATCGTGATTTTGCTTATGGCAGCGACGTAACGATTCGCGAAGTGACCGAGCGCGCAGGTCGTTTGGTCGAATCCGGCCGCGGAATCGACATTCAAGCCAAGAGCTCGACGACACGCTGCTCGCTTCTCAAAGATCATGCCCGCAGTAGGAGAGATTGTAGCTCTTGTTGCACAGCGGGAAGTCGGAAATCTGCTGATCGCGGAGCGACAGCATCAGGCCAATCCAGTTGTGAAACGACGGATCGACTACTTTGTAGTGGGCAAACCGCCCTGCGACGTCGGTGATCGCCACATGGCAGATCTCGCCACGCCAGCCCTCCACCAGCGAAACCACCAGCGAGTCCGGCCGAAGACCCGTTACCTCCGACGACGGCGGTCCTTCGGGCAGCATGCGAAGCTGCTCGATGGCGAAGCGGGCGGAGCGTTCGATCTCCAACCACCGCACGTAGGCACGGGCAAACACGTCGCCGTCGTGCCAGGTGGTGACGGGAAGCTGTGCGAAGCGGTAGATGCCCGAAGGATAGTCGCGCCGCACGTCGTGGTCGATGCCGCAAGCGCGGGCGGCAGGCCCCACCAGGCCCAGCGCGAGGGCGGTTTCGCGAGTCACGGTGCCCGTATCCTCGAAACGGGCCAGCACCGAAGGGGTCTTCCATAAAAGTTGGGCCGCCCCCCTCACTTCAGCGAGGGCCGTCTGGAGCCTGGCCGTCATCTGTTCCGCCCGCAGACCGTCGACGTCGAACCCGACACCGCCGGGCTCGACGAAGCTGCGCCCGAAGCGGTTGCCGCAAAGCATGGCCGTGGCATTGAGAAAGTCGCCCCGCAGCCGTCCGCAGAAGGCCGCGGTCGGCAGGAACCCGACGTCCTGGGCCAGCGCTCCCAGGTCGCCGGTATGATTGGCCAGCCGTTCCAGCTCCAGGGCCACGCCGCGCAGCACCTGGGCGCGAATGGGAGCTTCGCGGCCGGCGAGAGCTTCCACCGCCTGGCAATAGGCGGTGGCGTGCCCGATGGACGTGTCGCCGGCCAGCGTCTCCATGACATGGAGGGTCCGTTTGTTCGGCCCGCCGACAAGCGCCTGTTCGACGCCGCGGTGCTGGTAGCCGAGCTCGATCTCCAGGTGAAATACCTGCTCGCCGTGACACTGGAAGCGGAAATGCCCAGGCTCGATGACCCCGGCGTGAATCGGACCGACGGCGACTTCGTGAATCTCCTCGCCCTCGACGCGGAAGTAATCCGTCCCTGGCGGCTGAACGCAGGGCAGAATGGCGCTGCCGACGGCGCGGCTCCAGGCGTCGTGGCCGGGGCGATACGATTCGTGGAAGCGAATCGGCTTCAGCCAGGGATGCCTCTCCGGGACGACTCCCCACTGCTCGGCGATTTCGCGCTCGAACCAATGCGCCGGCGGACAATCGGGCGTCAGTGCTGGGTAGCGATCGCCCACATCGACCGCGCAGACGGCCAAGAGCCCTTTGAGCGGCAGACCGACGACGCCGTAGAGCCGCACGGAGTTGGCGACCGGCCGGCCAAACAGGGCGCACAACTGACCGCCGGCCGAGAGTTCATCTGCCAACCAGGCGCGGAACTCCGCCAGCGGCAGTACGGGGATCTCGGCCAGCGGCACGACTCCGCTATTGGTCACGCGCGGCGGCTGGAGCGATGTCGTCACGGTGTCAACCTTGCGACTGAAGGGAGCGACTCTTCCCGTCGACGGATCTCGTCGAGCAGCGCCTGCTGCTGGGGTTTCGTCCGCAGGAAGCTCCGAAAGCTTGCATCGCGAAGCACGCCGGCCAGCCTGGCGAGCAGACGCAGGTGCTCGTGGATCGTCGGGCAGACCATAATGAACAGCGTATCGACCGGCTTGCCGTCGGGCGCGTCGAACGCGATCGGTTGCGAAAGCAGACAGAGGCGAATGGCCGGTCTGGGCACCGCGAGCAACAACGGGTATCGGGCGTGCGGAATTGCAATTCCGTCTCCCACACAGGTGGTGCCTACCGACTGGCGGGCCATCAGCAGTTGCACGAGTTGTTCGCGGTGGAAGTCTTCCGGCAAAGGCATGTCGTCGAGTGCTTTCAGCAGCACGGAGCGCGGCCCGGCCGCTTCCGGACCGAGCTCCAGGTGCTTCACGCCTCCGCGCCGCAACGCATCGAGCAACTCGCTCGGCTCCTCCGTTTCGCCGTAGGCTTCGCAGAAAATGGCCGGCGAGAACTTGATGCCCCGCGCCGTGGCCCATTCCAGCAGCTCGGAGCGGTTAAAGCGATGCCGCGTATTGATGATCTGGACCGGCAGATCCTCTTCCTGAATCCAGCGATGCACCTGGTTTTCGCTGACCTCGAACAGCCGCACCACATCGGGAAGCGTCAATTGCACAACGAACTCCTTGAACGTGCGGCGATGCGGAGCAACAGGCCGGCCTCAGGAAATGGCGTACTGGAATTTGCCCGACGCGTCGAGCGACACCTGCACGCGGCTGATCGGCTGCGCCGCGGCCAGGCGGCCGAGGAATTCGCCCGACATTTCCGGGAGCATGGTGCGCGTGAGAATGTGGTCGACGTTGCGGGCGCCGCTTTCCACCTCGCGGCAGCGCGCCGCGATGCTGCTGACGATCTCCGGGGCGTAAGTGAATTCGGCCCGGTAGTTCTCGTGAATCCGCCGCCGAATGCGGCCCAACTGCAGCTCGATGATGCTGCGCATCACCTCGTCGCTGAGCGGGTAATAGGGCACCACCGTCATCCGCCCCAGGAAGGCGGGCTGGAACACCTTCAGCAGATCGGGCCGCAGGGCCTCGGCCAGGGCGACGGGATCCGGACGTGTTTCGGGGTCGGCGCAGAGCTTCATCACGGTATCCGTGCCCACGTTCGACGTGAGCAGAATCACGGTGTTCTTGAAGTCGATCTCGCGCCCCTCGGAGTCTTCGAGCACGCCCTTGTCGAACACCTGATAAAACAGCTCCATGACGTCGGTGTGGGCCTTCTCAATCTCGTCGAGCAACACGACGCTATATGGCTTGCGGCGGACGGCCTCGGTGAGCACGCCTCCTTCGCCGTAGCCGACGTAGCCGGGCGGCGAACCTTTGAGCGCCGAGACCGTGTGCGCCTCCTGGTACTCCGACATGTTGATGATGACCATGTTCCGCTCGCCGCCGTAGAGGATGTCGGCCAGGGCCAGGGCGGTCTCGGTCTTTCCCACGCCGCTGGGACCGACCAACATAAAAACACCGATCGGGCGACGCGGGTCCGTTAGGTTCGCCCGTGCCGTGCGAATGCGCTGGCTGATCAACTCCAGGGCGTGCGATTGCCCGATGATGCGATCGGCCATCCGCTCTTCGAGCGACATGACGGTCTTGATTTCGTCCGTCAGCATTTTGCCGACCGGGATTCCGGTCCAGCCGGAGACGACCTCGGCGATCGTCTGCGGCTCGACGCAGGCCTGCAACAACGGCTTTTCGCCTTGTAGTTCGCGCAGTTCTTTTTCGGTCGCGCGAAGTTCGTCGCGCAGGCGCCGCACGTCGGCGTCGGTCAAAGGGGGCGGCGCCTCGGCCGCTTTTGCGTCGCCTGCCGGTTTGGTGGGCGAAGCATGCTCTTCCAGCCGGCTGCGCAGCTCGCGAATGCGCGTCACCAGATCCTTTTCCTGGTTCCAACGCTTCTCCAGATCGGCGAATCTGCCCTCGGCTTCGCTCTTTTCCACATCGAGCGCCGCCAGGCGTTCGTCGTGCAGTGCGCCGGTGGCGGCTTCGCGCTTCAAAATGCCGATCTGCACGTCGAGATTGTCGATCTGCCGGCGCAGGTCTTCCAGCGCCGGCGGGATGGCGCTGTGCCCGATGGCCACGCGGGCGCAGGCCGTGTCGAGCAAGCTGACGGCTTTGTCGGGCAACTGCCGGCCGGTGATGTAGCGGTGCGAAAGCCGCACGGCCTCCTGAATCGCCTCGTCGAGGATCCGCAGGTTGTGGTGCTTCTCCAACGTGGCGGCCAAGCCGCGCATCATGATGGTGGCCTGGGCCTCGGTCGGCTCTTCGACTTTGACCACTTGAAACCGCCGGGCCAAAGCGGCGTCTTTCTCGAAATACTTTTTGTATTCCGACCAAGTGGTGGCGGCGATGGTCCGCAGCTCGCCGCGGGCGAGCGCGGGCTTGAGCAAGTTGGCGGCGTCGCCCTGTCCGGCCTGGCCGCCGGCGCCGATCATCGTGTGGGCCTCGTCGATGAAGATGATGATCGGCTGCGGCGACTTTTTGACCTCTTCGATCACCGACTTGAGCCGGTTCTCGAATTCGCCCTTCACGCCCGCGCCGGCCTGCAACAAGCCCAGGTCGAGGGTGCGCAGCGCGACGTTCTTCAGCGGCGGAGGCACATCGCCGGCCGCGATCCGCAGGGCGAAGCCTTCGACCACCGCCGTCTTGCCCACGCCCGCCTCGCCGGTGAGGATGGGGTTGTTCTGCCGTCGCCGCGTGAGAATATCGACCACCTGCCGCACTTCTAAATCGCGGCCCAGCACGGGGTCGATCTTGCCTTGCCGAGCCCGCAACGTCAGATCGACCGTGAATTGATCGAGGGCCGGCGTCTTGCCGCCGGGCGCGGAAAGTGCCGGTCCACCGGGAACGGCGGCGGCCTCGGCTGTCGGTTCGTCTTCGGGCGACCCTGCCACAATGTCGCGCATTTCGCGGTGCAAGGCGTCGGCCGAGATGCGGGCCAGTTCGGGCATGGTTTCCCGCGTCTGCCGCAGCAGGCCGGGGTTCGACAACAACGCCAGCAGCAGGTGCCCGCTGCGGACCGCCGGCGCGCCAAATTCAATCGACGCCAAGACCCAGGCTTCGCGCACCACATCGACGATGTTCACCGACAGCGCGGGAGGCCGCGTGTTGCCCGTCTTCAATTGATCGATGGAGCGAGTCAACTCGCGCGTCAGCCGCGACTGCTCGATCTCGTAGTAGCGCAGCAAGCGAGTGAGGTCCGAATCGGTGAGCTCGAGAATTTTCAACAGCCAGTGCTCGATTTCGACGTTGTAGTTGCTGCGTGAGAGGCAAAGCCCGGCGGCGCCCTCCAGCGCCCGGCGCGAAGTGTCGTTAAGCTTGCCGATCAGCGATTTGAGATTGATGTCCACGGACAGATCCCTTGCTTGAAGAGGTTTCGTTGGGTTGTAGGGTGGAAAAAGCGAGCTTGCGAGCGCCGGCCCACCGGATGCCAGGCGTCAGGCGCGACGACTAGCCACAATTCCCAACGCCGACACCACACTCGGCCCTTGTTGCGGCCGGCCATGATTCTAGTCCAAAATCGGGCGGTTGTCATGGAAAAAATGGTGCCGGGCTACGGCTTCACGATCAGGGCGTCGCTTCCGGGCGAGGACCAGGGAGCGAGGTGCGGAAGGCCCGGACCGGTAATCTGGAACAGATGGCCCTGGGCATCATGACGCAAGTGATAGATGCGACTGCCGCCGAACGAAACGGTGTAGTGGTTCGTCTTGTCCTCGTTCGGCCGGCGTCTGCAACGCCACAACGTGGTTTACTCGGCGGCCCGCGCGTTGCGTTGCGGAAAAACAACACTGTCGCTACGGCGAGCTTGCAACGTAACTCGCAGGGACGACGGGTCTTCCAACAGTCTTGAGGCCGCCAGCCATGACTCACTGGAATGCCAACTCCTTAACGATCCGCCGTTGCTTCGGATCAATGTGCAGAATCACAGATTTGCCCGCGCCGGGAGCCGGCTTTTGCTCATCCTGTAGATAAATCGCCCAGACGACGGCCAGTCCTTGTTTCGTCGATCCTCTGCGTTCGAGTCGATATTCGTCCCTTTGCCATTGTTTTTGAACGGCCAGATGGCGGACGGCAACCGCCTCCGCCTGGCCCAGTTCGGCGCATTCTCTCTCGTCGGTTCGGCTCATCACGATCTCGGATCACTTGGAGCGTATTGGTTCGCACCGACGGCCAATTGCATTGCGATCGCTTCTTTTTCCTGCAATTGCATTTGCCGAGCGGCTGCCGCCAAGCGCCCCCAAAACTCCGGTGTGGCGCCGCGATTCTTGCCGAGCCGGAACAATGTATCCCATGCCAGCTCAAGCTCGTTGTGATCGAGGAACTCATCAAACTCTTGGACCGTGCCAGACAAAAAACCCACCGGCACGGGTGACTTGCTGGCGTCTTCTTCCTGATAGGGCAAGAGAACGCGCGCGGAATCCAAACTTGCCCGCGCACGCTCCCACGCCCCAGTTAGATTATCCATCTCGTTACCCTTTTCCCGTCTAAGGATTCCGCGGAACGCCTTCCGGCCAGGCGGTAATGACGCCCTCGCCTCCGGGCTCGACAATCACCGTCGTCGGCACACCCTGAATGCTTCCTTGTATTTTGACACGCGGACCACTTGTTGGGATAGTGCCCTGCGGATAGTTTGCCGGATGATTGGCGATATCCGCGACGCCCTTGGCAATTTCGTCGTCGCTCAACGACGCGGGAAACTCGGATTTTCCGGGAGGCCCTCGCCCGTGCCCGTGGCCACCACCATTGGCATCGCCATCCAGAATATGTTTACGGCGCTTCTCGGAAAGTGGTACTTGTGGCGCCGCGCTGGTCTCGCGGCCCTGCTTCTCTCACAGCATCTTATCGTGCCGCCGCCGACTTTTCGACTACCCGTCCCTGGGCGCAGAACGCGGCGTCGGCGACCTCCTTGGCGAACCGGCGGACGTCAGCAGTTCAAGTGGATGATGCCGCCGTTGATGTGAATGTCGCCCTCGGTCTTGACGCGCATGCCCTGGCCGGCGATGAGCACGTCGCCGGCGCTGGCCAGGGTGGTGCCCTCGGCCGTGGCCACGTCGAAGCGGCGGCACTTCAGGGCGACGGCGTCGGCCGACTCCATTTCCAGCCGGCCGCCGCGCAGGCTGACGACGGCGCCGTTGTCGGTCAACGTGATTCGCACCTCGACCTCGCCGCCGGGCGAGCGGACTTCGAGTTCTTCGCAGCCGTCGGCCACTTTCAGCACCACCGAGCGGCCCGAAGGGAGCATGCGGTCCGCAGACAGGCGCGGCCCGAGTTCGTTTGCCTGGCAAGGGACTTCTTCGTTCAGGACTGGCAATTCCATGATCAACACCTTTCTGGGAAGGATTCAGACGGCCTGGGAAGGCCGCCCCACGGGGAGTTTTCAGGCAGGCGTTCAGCGCCGGCCCTGCGCACTGGGCGCCGGCGGCTGTTCCGACTTGACTACTTGCCGGAGGAGTTGAATCAGGGCGTGAACTTCCTCCGGCTTTGGCGCGTGCTCGGCCTCGAAGCGGTCGGCGACAGTGTCCAGGTCGCCTTCCTTTTCCTTGTCGCTTTCGACTTCTTCGCCGCGGAGACGCTTCAAGTAGGCTTCTTGCTCCGCCTGGACTTCAAGTCCTTTCTTCAAGGTTGCTGCGATTTCAGCCTGCATGTTCGGCATTTTCTGCTGAAGTGCTTTCACCTTGTCGGACATGCCGACGGGCGAAGTTCCACCAAAAAGGCCGCTCAAAGCGGACGGGGAGTTCTTCAGTTGCTCAAACAGTGCGTTCAAGTCATCAAGCTCAGACATGGGCTCGTCCTTCCACAAATCTCTGTCAAGGGCCGATCATTACCATCGGACAGCCCATCATAACCATCCCGCCATGGGCGGTGACGTCCATCATGCGCGCTGCCGGTTGGCCGCCGATGAGAACCATGGGCGAACCCATCATGATGACATCGGGAGGCCCGACACATACCGCCATGTCGCCCATCCGGGCGGCAGGCTGCCCGCCGATGAGCACCATGGGCCACCCCGGCGGCAAGATGGGGCCTCCTACGTGCGGCACGAGGACGGTCACCATGGGGCAGACGTGAAGGTCGCCCGCCCGGGCGGCTGGCATTGGCATGGCAGAGGCTCCTATAGGGTTGTGGTGACGATCTGCCCGGATGCTTCATCGGTCCACGAGTTCGCGCACCGACACCAACCCGAAGCGCAAGCGAGGTGAGTCCGTTGTCCTGCCTCGCTTGCGCTTCGGGTTTGTGTGGGCCGATGAATCATCTGGTTAGCGGCGCTGTGCGGTGCGACGCTCGTCTTCCGCGTCGGGTGCCCGAAGGTATTTGCGATTGGCGATGCTGATCCCGAGGGCCAGAAAGCGCTTCATGTTATCTTGAATCTTTGTGGGGTCGCCTTCCGTGGCAAGCGCGGCAAGGCTCACGCTCAGCGTGTTCGCGGTGAGGAGCGGGTCATGTCCGCCGCCGCTCCAGAAAATACTCATGGCAATGCAGCCAATGGGCGTCAAGAAGGTCGCGGCCTTGCCCGCGGCGCCGGCCGCCAGCCGGTTGGCCTCGCTCGGTTCCATCACCCACCGGAGCACCGCCTTGAGGGCCTCGGCTTGCTTCGGCTTCGCCATCGCATCGTTGACGGACCGCAGACATAAGCAGGCCCACCAGACGGCGTTTCTTTTGGCAAGCGTGTGCGCCTGGAAGCGTATCGCGTCGGGAAGTAAATTGTGGACGATGAGCCTGCCAAAATACTGCCGAGCAGTCAGACCTGAACGGAAAAACAATCGGCCATTTTTTCCCATCCCGATCTGGAGGCAGAAGTCCTCAAGGTCTGGAATTATTAGCTGGGGCTCCCAAATTGGCTGCATGACAGGCTTCCTCAGATGACCACCGGGCCTTCCTCGTTGGCGCCATTTACTATGCGAGAGAAATCAATCCGGTATGGGTATTAATCGTTCCTAATTTAACATTTCCAAAAAGCGTCTGTATGTCGTAGGTAGTTTCACCCGTTTGTTCTGACTTGAGCCCTTCATTTTTATGAATGCTGAGTAAATTGAGGGCTACGCGAAGGCTTGCATTTACGTGCAACTCGAGGGCAGCGGCGAGGCTGAAAATAAATCCAACCTCATAGTGCGACAGGCAATATTTTCCCTGGATCTCGGTGGTAGTCCCATCTTGGACATGCGTGTATCTGTGGCCCCCTATGTCAGTATGGCTGTCGCCGTCAATCGTGGCCCTGCTCGTGCCAGAGCCAGCACCACCATTCGTGTTCCGCACGGCGGTTTCGGCGCCGTCGCCAGGCGGCCCGTGTACGTGCGTGGTTACATCTCCGAAATAGTCAGTAGTGCTGGCTTGCCCAAGCGTGAAGACGCCGTCTGGACTCCCTGCAGATATAGATGTCCTGCTCCCTCCCCAAATCTCCGTTGTGCTGGCAACCGCGTTGAGGGCGGCCTGGGTCTCGGAGTCCGATAGCTCCACGGAATAGGGGAACTTTTGCCACGCCGCGGTGTCGGGGTCCGTCGCCATCGGGTCAGCTGATGCCTTATTATCCTCTAGTGGGTTCCCAGAACTGTCCGTCTTGGGCGGCACCCAGACCGGATTCCCGTTGGCGTCGGACTTCCAAGAGCCGGGGACGGTGTGGCCGCCCGAGAGGCCGTTGATATAGTTTTCATAGGCTGGCGTGTCCGGCTCCTTGAAAATTCTGGTATAACTGCCGCCGTGGATCACTGTCACGTTGCCATGCCTCACGTAAGTCGTCTTGCCTTGATCGTCGATGGTATCGTCAGACCCCTTCATCACCAATCTTATTTTTGAATGCGCGTCTCCCTTATCGTCCTGAAACGACGAATCATCGTCCTTTGGGTCTGGGGCGTCATTTGAGTCTATGCCCCCACCAGCGCCCGAGTTCAAGACAAGGCTCACTGAGCTCATGCGCGATGCGAAGCCGGTTGCCTCAGGGTCCACCGGGCCCGTCGCCGAGCCGTCAAACGGCCGGCTTAATTCCGGTGCGGGCAAGTGGCCGCCTCCGCCCGCACCGGACGCCGCTGCGGTCTGCGTCTTGGCAGCTTTTACACTTCCCTTGTCCCACGGGACTTTGACTCCGACGATCTCGCTATGGAACTTCCCCACCTTCACATGCTGATTGTTCTCGACGTTCTGGTGCAGGTCCGTCTCCGCGTGCAGCAGCATCCGCTCCTTTCCGAGCGCGCTTTCGAAGCGGAGCTCGCTGGCGTTGGCCGTGGCGCCGCGATGGCTGCGATGCACCACGCCGGCGAACGTCCGCTGCTCCGGCAGCTTGTAGGGCGGCATGTTCTCTTCGTTGTAGACCGCGCCCACGATGATCGGCCGGTCCGGATCGCCCTCCAGGAAGGCCACGATCACCTCCTGCCCGACGCGCGGCAGGCTCAGCGCCCCGAACCCCGCGCCCGCGGCGTACTGCCCGACGCGAATCCAGCACGAGCTGTCGGCGTTCTTCTTGCCGTGGCGGTCCCAGTGGAACTGCACCTTCACGCGGCCGTACTTGTCGCAGAAGACCTCCTCGCCGGGCGGGCCGACCACCACGGCGGTCTGCGGACCCTGCAGGGTCGGCTTGGGCGTAACGCGCGGCGGCCGATACGGCAGCCCGCGGGGAATGCAGGTGAAGCTGTTGCGGTAGCGAAAGTCCTTGCCGTCCTGGCCCGAACGATAGGCCTCGCCGAGCTGCGCGCTGTGCTGCACCAGCGTCAGCACGTAGTCGCCGTCGGCGTCGTAGTGGCGGTCGAGCTTGAAGCGGTGACCCGGCAGGAAATGCCCGATGTTGCCCGATCCTTCCAGTACAAGGCCGGGCGCCGCTTCCTGCTCCATCCGCACGCGCGCGGTGCGCTGGTTGTCCTGAAACACCTTCTGCAGGTCGGCCGTAGCATCGCCGCCGCCCTTGTCGATGCCGTCGAAGCGCTCGGCATAGCCGCCCGGATAGTGGTACACCTCCAGCTTGTCGTTGCCGTTCAGCCGGAACTTGTGCGCGATCTTGCCGGCCTGCACTTGGTCGATGATGGTCTGCTGCGCCTGCAGGTTATTGCTGGGCAGCTCGAAGGAATAATCCCGCAGGGTGAATGTGCCGGAACGCAATTCCTGGCTGCGCGTCCAGGCGCCGACGCGCAGGTCGGGCCGCGTGCCGCCTTGGACCTCGTCGTAGACCGCCTTCGGCTGCTGCGGCACCTCGGGGTGAGCGCTCGGGTCGTCGCCAAGCACCAGGGTGTGTTTGCCCTGGGCATGTTGGAAGAAGTAGAAAATGCCTTCGTCCTCCATCAGGCGGCAGGCGAAGTCGAAATCGCTTTCGCGGTACTGCACGCAGTAGTCGCGGGGGTAGTAGGTGGCCCGGAGCTGGAAGCTGACGTCCAGCCCTTGCAAGACTTGTTTCAGGATGTCGGGCACGGTCAGGTGCTGGAAGGCGCGCGTCTCGACCTTTTTGGTCCACAGCCAGAACTGCGGCACCACCTCGGCCCGGTAATGGAGGAAGGTGTCGTCGCGGCGGCCCTCGCTGAAGCGGCGGACGATGCCGTGGAAGTAGCGTTTGCTGTTGTCGGCCAGCGTCACGCGGACGGTGACCGACTGGCCGATGATCTTGTCGAAGGCGGCGGGGGACGCCTTGGGGGTGATCATTTCCAGGTCGAACTTGAACAGCTCGGAGATCGCCTCGCGGCCGTGGAAGCCGACGAGCAGCAGGGCGTCTTTACCGAGCGGAGTCTGCACTTCCAGCGGGTGACTGGCCTGGGTGTACGTGGACATGGCACTCTCCTGGCTTGATCGGCGGAACCAGCCCCCCTCGCAACCGTGCGAACGTGGAAGTTGACTCTAAGACATGCGCGCCCGGATTGCAAGCGCCTATTTTGCTTTTTTCGGGCAGTATTTTCCCGTTTGACGGATCGTCATACCGGCCGGTCGAGTGCGGCGTCACACCACGGGCAGAACAGCAGGTCCCACATCCGCGCAGGGCAGTTGCCGTCCAGACACCCGACGAGGGCGCTCGGCCGCAGGGGAATGTCCTTGCGGCAGGCCGGGCAAGGAATCACGAGCGGGATGGCGGCCTGACACGAGCGGCAGCGCGGGACCGGAGGATGGCCTTCCCAGGCCGTCTCGTGATTGTTGTCACTGGACGGCTCTCTGGACGGCCTGGGAAGGCCATCCTCCCGCGCGGCGCGCGACCCGGCGGCGCGACGTGCGATGAAGACGGCCAGGTTGCCGCTGACCTCGCGATTCGACGGGCCGGGGCGCCAAAGCTTGAGCCAGTCGGCGTGATCCAGCCGCCGCGCCGGGCCAAGCCACGGGTCGTGAATGACAACGCAATCCTCATCCACCGCCAGCACCACGCTGTAATGTCCGGCCAGGGAATTCAGCCCCTGGCGGTGGTTGACGATCGCGCGGACCTCTCCCTCGAGCGCCGCCCGCAGCAGGGGCAGCGCATAGCGCGCCTGGAGCGTGAGGGCGGCAAACCCGCGCCGCAGAGCGTCGGCACAGAGCAGGTACGTCCGGGCACAGGCATCGCCCTCGGCGACCGGCGGCGCGATGGCGGGCCAGACTTCCTCCTGAGAACACGCCAGGCCCAACGACCGATAGACCATGCACAGAGCGGCGGCCCCGCACATCCGCGGCGAGAGGGTGTTCACCTGGCGTTCATAGGGCAGCATCACGTCTAGCGCTTTGTCAGTCATCGATTGATCGATTCGGGGTGAGCGTCGGGTGGGACCAGCGAGCTGGCGAGCGCCGGCCCACCGTTGGCGACGTCGATTACGGT